>NZ_MKGS01000015.1:0-16506 GCF_002836905.1 Pseudomonas sp. 43NM1
GGGGAACAGGGACGCGGGTTTGCCGTGGTCGCGGATGAAGTCCGCGCCCTCGCCGCCCGGACCCAGGCCAGTACCTCGGAAATCAATGAAATGCTCAAACGCCTGACGCTCGGCGTGAGCTCGTCGGTGGCGGCGATGGAAAACACTCAGGCCAGTTGCCAATCCGCTGCCGATGCGACGGCGCGGGTTAACTCCGGTCTGGATGAAATGGCCGGCTCGGTCAGCCACATCAACAGCCTCAGCACCCAGATCGCCACTGCCGCCGAGCAGCAAAGCGCAGTGACCGAAGAGATCAACCGCAGCATGGTGCAGATCCGCCACATGGTCGACGAACTGGTGAAAAGCGGTCACGCCAGCGAACTCAACACCCAGCAACTGCTGGAAGCGAATAGCCGCGTAAGCGCAATCATGGGCCGGTTCAAGGTTAGTTGACGGGACGCACCGTGTGATGGGGGCTTGCCTGTGGCTAGGGGACTTGCCTGTGGCGAGGGGGCTTGCCCCCGTTCGGCGGCGAAGCCGTCGCCAAACCTGCGACCACGGACTGACTGGAGGAACAGCTGGGGCTGCTTCGCAACCCAACGGAGGCAAGCCCCCTCGCCACAGCTACTCACGTACTTGGCCTATCTGCATTAATTCGAAACACTCCCCTCGCGCAGCAGCGGCTAAAGTAGTCAAAATGCCTGTTTTTTTGACCGCCATTCCAGCCGAGATATGCCATGCGAACCCCTCTGCGATTGATCGCCCTGAGCACCCTGCTCATTTCCTCCCTCGCCCAAGCGGCAGATCTGATCCCGATTGAAGTCCATCGCGACGCCAATTGCGGTTGCTGCAAAAAGTGGATCAGCCATCTGCAAGCCAACGGCTTCAAAGTTGAAGATCACGTTGAAGCCGACATGAGCACCTTCAAACAACAGCACGGCGTGCCGCCACGCCTGGCGTCCTGTCACACCGCGTTGATCAACGGCAAGTTCGTCGAAGGTCATGTGCCGGCCGAGCAAGTGCTGGCGCTGAGCAAACGTGATGACCTGCTCGGCGTCGCCGCCCCCGGCATGCCGATGGGCTCGCCGGGCATGGAAATGGACGGCATGAGCGACGCGTATCAAGTCATCGGCCTGAGCAAAACCGGCGCCGACGTGGTGGTGGCGGACTACCCCGCGCATTGATGTTCGGCGCCTACATCGGGCTGTTCCTGGCGGCGTTCGGCGCGGCGACGCTGTTGCCGTTGCAATCCGAAGCGCTGCTGGTCGGCCTGTTACTCAGCGATAAATATTGGCTGTGGTCGCTGCTGGCGGTCGCGACGCTGGGCAACGTCCTCGGCTCGCTGGTCAATTGGTGGCTGGGGCGCGGGATCGAACGCTTCCGCGAACGGCGCTGGTTTCCGGTCAGCCCAAAGCATCTTGAAACAGCTCGCAAACATTATCAGCGCTACGGGCATTGGTCGTTATTGCTCAGTTGGCTGCCGATTATCGGTGACCCGCTGACCCTGGTGGCCGGCGTCATGCGCGAGCCGCTGGGGCGTTTCCTGCTGATTGTGACCCTCGCCAAAGGTGCGCGTTATGCCGTGCTGGCCCTCGCCACCCTCGGCTGGATGGGTTGAACCATCACCCAAGCACACTGCCAGTGTTTAATGTCGCCCTAATCATGCCGTTTCAGCATCGGCCGATTTCCTCAAGGAGTTGAACTATGTCCGCTACCCGTTGGCTGCCCAGCCTGCTGTTGACCGCCGCGCTGCCCGTTCTGGCGCACGCCGAAGGCCCGGCTTATGGCCCCGAGTTGCAAGGTTTCGACTACCCGTACACGGTCAAGCATTTTGCCTTTGAGTCTCAGGGCAAATCCCTGCAAATGGGTTACATGGACGTCGCCGCCAACGGCAAGGCCAACGGCCGCAGCGTGGTGTTGATGCACGGCAAAAACTTCTGCGGCGCAACGTGGGACAGCTCGATCAAAGCCCTCAGCGACGCTGGCTACCGAGTCATCGCCCCGGATCAGATCGGCTTCTGCACTTCCAGCAAACCGGACAGTTACCAGTACACCTTCCAGCAATTGGCCACCAACACCCAGCAGCTACTGAAAGCTCTGGGCATCCAGAAAGCTACCCTCCTCGGCCACTCAACCGGCGGCATGCTCGCCACGCGTTACGCGCTGCAATATCCGGAACAAGTCGAGCAACTGGCGCTGGTCAACCCGATTGGCCTGGAAGACTGGAAAGCCCTCGGCGTGCCGTATCGCACGGTTGATCAATGGTACGAACGCGAACTGAAAGTCAGTGCCGACGGCATCCGCGAATACGAACGCAGCACCTATTACGCCGGGCGCTGGAAACCTGAATACGACCGCTGGGTCGACATGCTCGCCGGCCTGAGCAAAGGCCCGGGCAAAACCCAAGTGGCGTGGAACTCGGCGCTGATCTACGACATGATCTTCACCCAACCGGTCTACTACGAGTTCAAGGACCTGAAAGTGCCAACCCTGCTGCTGATCGGCACGTCCGACACCACCGCCATCGGCAAAGACATCGCGCCACCGGCGGTGAAGACGCAGATCGGCAAATATGACGTGCTTGGCAAACAAGTCGCCAAACTCATCCCGCACTCGACACTGATCGAATTCCCGGGCCTGGGCCACGCGCCACAAATGGAAGAACCGGCAAAATTCCACCAGGCCTTGCTCGGCTGGCTGAACAAAGACAACCCTGTTCGTTGATGAGGTAAGGCCGATGGCGCTGCAGATTGCGGTAATCGATGACTGGCAAGACGTGGCGAGCAGCGTGGTCGACTGGTCGGTGCTCGAAAGCATGGGCACAGTCAGCTTCCTCCACGACTACCCTGCCGACAACGCTACCCTGGCCAAACGCCTGGGCGACTTCGAGGTTATCTGCGTCATGCGCGAACGCACCCGGTTCGACGAAGACCTGCTGCGCCGCCTGCCGAAACTCAAACTGCTCGTCACCGGCGGCATGCGCAATGCCGCCCTCGACCTCAACGCCGCCGCCGCCCTGGGTATTCAGGTCAGCGGCACCGACAGCTACAAACACGCCGCCCCGGAATTGACCTGGGCGCTGATCATGGCCGCCACCCGCAACCTCGTCGCCGAAGCCAACGCCCTGCGCGCCGGCACTTGGCAGCAAGGCTTGGGCGGCGACCTGCACGGCAAAACCCTGGCCATTCTCGGCCTCGGCAGCATCGGCAAACGCGTTGCACAATTCGGCCAGGTCTTTGGCATGCGCGTGATCGCCTGGAGCGAAAACCTCACTGCCGAACGCGCCAGTGAAGCCGGCGTGACCTACGTCAGCAAACAACAATTGTTCGAACAAGCCGACATCCTCAGCGTCCACCTCGTGCTCAGCGACCGCACCCGCGGCATCGTCGACAGCCAAGCCCTCAACTGGATGCAACCCACGGCCCTGCTAGTCAACACCGCACGCGGTCCCATCGTCGACGAAACAGCCCTGATCAAAGCCCTGCAGAAAAACCGCCTGGCCGGCGCCGCGCTAGATGTTTTCGAGCAGGAGCCTTTGCCCGCGAATCACCCGTTTCGGACGCTGGAAAAGGTGCTGGCCACTCCGCACGTGGGCTATGTGAGCCGGCAGAACTATCAGATGTTCTTTGCGCAGATGATCGAGGACATTCAGGCTTGGGCGGCGGGAGCTCCGGTGCGGGTTTTGGCCTGAACGACCGCGTTAGCGTTCATCGCGGGCAGGCTCACACCTACAGGGGGTGGGTGCGTTCGCGAAGAACTGGGCGTTTGCTAGGGCGCCTTCGCGGGCGAGCCTCGCTCCTACGAAATCAAAAGCACAGCCGAACCATCGCACCAAACCAGTGCGCAAGACGCCCCGTCAGCGCACAAATCCAGAAAAATCACGCGACATTCCCGACCACTAAAAAAAATCCCCCCGCCCTTCGTCGGTGCGCGCAGAAAAAAAACCATGCACGCCCGTACCCACTCAAACCGATTGTCGAACAATTTTGCCATCTGCCCGCCAACGCTCTAACTTCTGGCCTAGACTGAAAAACGCAAGCGTCAGCCGCTCGGTCACAAAGCAGAAAAAAAGTCGAAACTTTTGACGGCCGCACACAGTCCTCTTAACAACAGGTGCATACCGACTGGTGCAATCCTTGCAACAGCCGCAATACCCATAATGCTCTAGCGTATTGGGCAGCCATTGCTACCAATGCGCAGCGCCTTCGCGCCCGGCCACAGGAATTGGCCAGCAACATCGTTTGTGCCATGCCAAGAATTAGATCAATAACACGGGAGTTACATATGATCAGTGCGGCTTTAGATATTCAGGGAGAGCGTGCTCATCAGAGAGTCGGCGAAACGAGCGCCGTCAATGCTCCGAGCACCCAATCGATCAGCGTTCCGGGCACCAAGACGCTGACACCGGTAGCCAGTCAGAACCCCAACAAAAAGAAAGTCCTGTTCGTCACCTCGGAAATTGCCGACCTGGTGAAAACGGGTGGTTTGGGTGACGTCTCTGCGGCGCTGCCTCGCGCCATGGCTCACCTGCACGACGTTCGAGTGCTCATCCCCGGTTATCCGCAAGTACTGCATAGCGAAAATCCGATCCACATCATCGGCGAACTCGGCGGCCACGCCGCGCTGCCGCCGTGCAAGATCGGGCGCATGGACATGCCTGATGGCCTGGTCATTTACGTATTGATCTGCCCTGAACTCTACGAGCGCGAAGGCTCGCCCTACGGCGCCAACAACGGTCGCGACTGGCCGGACAACCATATTCGCTTCGCCCGCCTCGGTCTGGCCGCTGCCGACATCGCCGCCAACCTCGCACAAATCCACTGGTGCCCGGACCTGGTGCACGCCCATGACTGGCCAGCGGGCCTCGCCCCTGCCTACATGCACTGGCGTGGGCAGCGCACCCCGACGCTGTTCACCATCCATAACCTCGCCTATCAAGGCGTGACCAGCCTGGGTTCATGCCCGGAGTTGGGCATCCCGATGCACGCGCTGCAACAGGAAGGCATGGAGTTCTACGGCAAGATGTCGTTCCTCAAGGCCGGCATGGCCTATTCGAGCCACATCACCACGGTCAGTGCCACTTACGCTCAGGAAATCACCACGCCGGACTTCGGCTGCGGTCTCGACGGTTTCCTTGCCGCCAAGACCCAGCAAGGCCTGCTCAGCGGGATTCCCAACGGCATCGACGAGAGCTGGGACGCGGCCACCGACGCCCACTTGTTCCGCCCGTTTTCGGCCGGTGACTGGGAAGGCAAAGCGGTAAACGCCGCCCACGTGCGTGAACTGTTTGGCCTCGAAGATTCCGAAGGTCCGCTGTTCGCCGTGGTCTCGCGACTGGTCTATCAGAAAGGCCTGGACCTCACCGAAGCGGTGTCCGAGTTTATTGTCGAACAAGGTGGCCAAATTGCCATCATTGGCCGTGGCGAACCTGAAGAAGAACAAGCCATGCGCGAACTGGCCCTGCGTTTCCCGGGACAAGTCGGCGTACGCATCGGCTTCAACGAAACCGACGCCCGGCGCATGTTCGCCGGCAGCGATTTCCTGCTGATGCCTTCGCGTTACGAGCCTTGCGGCTTGAGCCAGATGTACGCCCAGCGTTTCGGCTCGCTGCCGGTCGCGCGCAACACTGGCGGCCTGGCCGACACCATTGAAAACGGCGTGACCGGTTTCCTGTTCGACGAATCCACCGTCGAGAGCTACCGCGAAGCGGTCGGCCGCGCCTTCAAAGTATTTGCTTTCCCCGACCTGCTTAACGCCATGCGCTGCCGTGCGATGGCCGCCCCGTTCAACTGGAGCAAAGCGGTCGAACCCTACGCCGAACTTTACGAAAAACTAGTGGCTAAAGCCTTGGGTAAGTCCGGCCACAAATAAACAGAGGTTTCAACGATGCCGTTACGGACCCTTGACACCTGGCCCCACGGCGCAATGATGCTGGACGCAGAAAACACGCGTTTTGCCTTGTGGGCTCCAGATGCGTCGAACGTCAGTGTCAAACTGGATGATGGACAATCTTTACCCCTGCAGCCCCACGCCGACGGCTGGTTTGTTTTGCAAACCCGCTGCCCGGCCGGGACGCAATACCGCTACAACATCGATGGCGAGATCGACGTACCGGACCCGGCGTCCCGCGCCCAGGCCGGTGACCTCGACCGCCATAGCGTGGTGGTCGATCACCTCGCCTACCATTGGCAACACAACGCCTGGCAAGGTCGGCCGTGGAATGAAGCGGTCATCTACGAATTGCACGTCGGCACGCTCGGCGGCTTCAGTGAAGTCGAGCAGCATCTGGCGCGCCTCGTTGAGTTGGGCGTCACCGCGATTGAACTGATGCCCCTGGCGCAATTCCCCGGCAATCGCAATTGGGGTTACGACGGCGTTCTGCCCTACGCGCCGCAAGCCTCATACGGTACGCCCGAGCAACTGAAACACCTGATCGACACCGCCCACGGTCATGGCCTCGCGGTGATTCTCGACGTCGTCTACAACCACTTCGGCCCCGATGGCAATTACCTGCATCGCTACGCCAAGGGTTTCTTCCGCGAAGACAAACACACGCCTTGGGGCGCAGCGATCGACTTCCGCCGCCGCGAAGTGCGCGATTTCTTTATCGAAAACGCGCTGATGTGGCTGATGGAATACCGCTTCGACGGCTTGCGCCTGGACGCGGTGCACGCCATCGAAGACCCGGACTTCCTTCAGGAACTGGCGCAACGCGTGCGTGACCAGACTCGCCCCGGCCGCCACGTGTGGCTCAACCTTGAGAACGAACACAATCAGGCGAGCCTGCTGGAACAGGGTTTCGACGCGCAGTGGAACGACGACGGCCACAACGCCCTGCACGTTTTGCTGACCGGCGAGACCGACGCCTATTACGAAGACTATGCAGAGAACCCGACCGAACAATTGGCTCGCTGCCTGAGCGAAGGCTTCGTGTTTCAGGGCCATATCAATCGGCATGGCGAAGCGCGCGGCGAGCCTAGCGGCCATCTGCCGCCAAGCTCATTTGTGCTGTTCCTGCAGAACCACGACCAGATCGGCAACCGTGCTTTCGGCGAACGCCTGCACCAATTGGCACCGACCGACGCGTTGAAAGCCGCGACCGCGCTGCTGCTGTTGTCGCCGATGATTCCGCTGATGTTCATGGGCGACGAGTTTGCCGCCGAGCAACCGTTCCTGTTTTTCACCAGCCACCACGGTGAACTGGCAGAACTGGTGCGCGAAGGTCGACGCAATGAATTCGCCGCGTTCAGCGCCTTCAAGGATCCACACAAGCGCGAGAAGATCCCCGATCCGAATGCGCCGGAAACCTTCAAAGCGTCGCAGCCGCATCTGCTCGGCGACCCGTCGCAAGAGGCGATGCACGATTTGTATCGGCAGCTGCTGAAACTGCGCCATCAACACATCATTCCCCATCTGCCGGGCGCCACGGCCCTTGGCACCGAGGTTCTGGGCGAAGGTGCGGTGAGTGCGCGCTGGCAGTTGGGCGATGGCAGCCGCCTGCGTATTGACCTGAACCTCAGCGACGCGCCCGTGGTCCACCCTCCACAGGCCGATGCGTTGCTGCTGTTCGAACACCCGCCCGCGTCCGGCCTGTTGGATCAGAGCAGCCTCGCCCCTTTTAGCGTGCTCGTCAGCCTCACGGCTGCAAACCCTTAGTGACATGATTTGGCTATCTGAAGGAGAGCGCCTATGAGCGATGCGCAACTGGAAATACTGGCCAGCCGAGCTGGCCTGGCCGTCGACTGGATCGACGCCAACGGACGCCAACAGAAAGTCGCCCCCGCCGTGTTGCGCGCCGTTTTGACCGGCCTCGGTCACCCGGCGGGCAGCGCCCAGGAAATCGACGCGAGCCTCCTGCAATTGCAGGAGGTCCAGCAAACCCGGCACCTGCCGCCAATGATCACGGCGGACGTCGGCGTCGGGGTTGATCTGGCGCGTTATTTCGAACCTGAGACGCCGTGCGAGATTCACCTCGAAGACGGCTCCCGACTCAATCTGAAACTCGACGTCAATGCGGTACTGCCCGGTTTGATCCCGGTCGGCTATCAGCACGTCAGCATCGACGGCCAGACCTTCACCCTCGCGGTGGCGCCCGAGCGTTGCTACAGCGTCGGCGATGCGGTGAACAGCGCGATCCCGCGCACGTGGGGTTTGAGCGTGCAGCTGTATTCGCTGCGTCGCCCCGGCGATGGCGGTTTCGGCGACACCCAAGCCCTCGAAGAATTGGCCCGGGTGGCCGGCGAACGCGGCGCCGAAGCGCTGGCGATCAGCCCGATGCACGCGATGTTCAGCAGCGACACCCATCGCTACAGCCCGTATTCGCCGTCCAGCCGTCTGTTCCTCAACAGCCTCTACGCCGCGCCGGGCTCGATCCTTGGTGAACGTGCGCTGCGTGACGCGATTGAAGCGGCCGGTCTCGGCGAACAGCTGCAAGCCCTTGAAGCGCTGCCGCTGATCGATTGGCCGGTCGCCGCTGAAGCCAAGCATCGTCTGCTGCAAGCGCTTTATGAAGGCTTCGTCCACGGCGAACATCCGCTGCACGAAGACTTCAGCAGTTTCCGCCATGCCGGTGGCGAAGCGCTGGAAAACCACTGCCGTTTCGAAGCCATTCAAGAGGCCCGCGCCGCCAAGGGTGAAGAGCTCGACTGGCGCCACTGGCCGGAAGAATGGCGCGACCCACGCAGTGCCGCCCTCGCCGATTTCGCCGAAGAAAATGCCGGGCGCATTGGCTTCTTCGCGTTCTGCCAATGGCTGATCGCCCGTTGCCTGGAGCGTGCGCAAGTCGCCGCCCGCAGCGCCGGCATGGGCGTTGGCTTGATCGCTGACCTGGCGGTTGGCGCCGACGGCGGCGGCAGTCAGGCCTGGAGCCGCCAAGACGAATTGCTCGCCTCGCTGACCGTCGGCGCACCGCCCGACATTCTCAATCGCACGGGCCAGGGCTGGGGCATTTCCGCGTTTTCTCCGGAAGGTCTCGTGCGCAACGGCTTCCGCGCGTTTATTGAAATGCTCCGCGCCAATTTCGCCCACGCCGGCGGCCTGCGCATCGACCACGTCATGGGCCTGCAACGTTTGTGGGTAATCCCCAACGACGCCTCGCCCGCCGATGGCGCGTATCTGTATTACCCGGTGGACGACCTGCTGCGCTTGCTCGCCCTCGAATCGCATCGGCACCAGGCGATTGTCCTCGGCGAAGACCTTGGCACTGTCGCCGAAGGCTTGCGCGAAAAACTCATCGCCCGCTCGATTCTCGGCATGCGCGTGCTGTTGTTCGAACAGGACAATACGCACTTCGAGCCACCGCTCGAATGGCCGGACAACGCGCTGGCCACCACCAGCACCCACGATTTGCCGACGATCAATGGCTGGTGGCATGGCCACGATATCGACTGGAATGCGCGCCTCGGCATGGTCGATGCCAAAGGTGAAATCGAGTGGCGCCAGCACCGTGAACGCGAGCGCGAAGGCCTGCGCCGGGTGCTCAGCGAAGACCCGCAGAACTTCCGCGAAGAGTCCCACGAGTCCGATCAGGTGCTCGACGCCGCGATCCGTTTCCTCGGGCATACGCGCGCGCCGCTGGTGTTGCTGCCAATCGAAGATGCCCTCGGCGTCGAACAGCAAGCCAACCTGCCCGGCACCACCGATTCGCACCCGAACTGGTCGCGACGTCTGCCCGGTGCCAGCGAAACCCTACTCGATAACCCGGACGCCGCCCGGCGTGTGGAACTGCTCGCCTGTGCGCGACTTCAGGCTGCTGAGCGTGATCAATGAACCAGACGTCAATCCAACCGTTACGCGCGACCCTGCGCCTGCAATTTCATAAAGATTTCACCCTCGACGACGCGGTGCCGCTGGTGCCGTATTTCGCCCGCCTCGGCATCAGCCATGTCTACGCCTCGCCGCTGTTAAGCGCGCGGGCCGGCTCGATGCACGGCTACGACGTGGTTGACCCGACCACGGTCAATCCGGAACTCGGTGGCGAAGCGGCGTTGCGCCGTCTGGTGGCGGCCCTGCGCCAACAGAACATGGGGCTGATCCTCGATATCGTCTCCAACCACATGGCGGTCGGCGGCAGCGATAACCCATGGTGGCTGGACTTGCTGGAGTGGGGCCGCCTGAGCCCGTACGGCGAATTCTTCGACATTCAATGGCATTCGCCGGACCCGCTCATGTCCGGGCAATTGCTCCTGCCGTTCCTGGGCAGCGACTACGGCGTGGCGTTGCAGGACGGCACCCTGGCGCTGCAATTCGATGCGAGCGAAGGCGAGTTTTACGTCAAGCACTACGATCATCACTTCCCGATTTGCCCGATGCACTACGGCGAATTGCTCAAGCCTGACGAGCAACTCAACGCCGAACAAACCGAGCAACTGAAGTTTCTCAGCGACCGTTTTGCCGCCCTGAGCTACCAGACCGATGCGCATAACCTCGCCGCACCGCTGCAAAAAGAGCTGACCGAGCTGGCCACCGACCCGGCAATTGCGCGGGTCATCGAGCAGCACCTCGGCGCCTACGATTCGCTGACGCCAGAAGGTTTCCAGAACCTGCACAACCTGCTCGAACGCCAGAGTTACCGCTTGGCGAGCTGGCGCACGGCGGCGGATGACATCAACTGGCGGCGCTTTTTCGACGTCAACGAACTCGGCGGTTTGCGCGTCGAGCGTCCGGCGGTGTTTGAAGAAACCCACGCGAAGATCTTCGAACTGATTGCTGAAGGTCTGGTGGACGGTTTGCGCATCGACCACATCGACGGCCTCGCTGACCCGCGCGGTTATTGCCGCAAACTGCGCCGTCGGGTCGATAGCCTGTCGCCGCAGCGGCACTTGCCGATCTATGTCGAGAAGATCCTCGGCGAAGGTGAAACCCTGCACCGCGACTGGTCGGTGGATGGCACCACCGGTTACGAATTCATGAACCAATTGTCGCTGCTGCAGCATGATCCGGCCGGTGCGCAAACCCTCGGTGAGCTGTGGAATCGCCACAGCGAACGGCATGCCGAATTCATTCGCGAGGCACAACTGGCGCGTCAGCAAATCCTCAACGGTTCGCTGGCCGGCGACTTCGAAAGTGTCGCGCAAGCCTTGCTGCAAGTGGCGCGCGATGACCTGATGACCCGCGACCTGACCCTCGGCGCAATCCGCCGCGCGTTGCAGGAATTGATCGTGCACTTCCCGGTGTACCGCACTTACATCAGCCCGCGCGGGCGCTCGGCCGAAGATGACGTGTTTTTCCAGCAGGCTATGGACGGCGCGCGGCAGACCTTGGGCGAGGCCGATTGGCCGGTGCTTGATTGTCTCGCCCGTTGGCTGGGTGGCGAGCCTTGGCGCAAACGCCCGGTGGGCCGTCAACGCAAAATCCTCAAGCATGCGTGCGTACGTTTCCAGCAACTGACTTCGCCGGCAGCGGCGAAAGCGGTGGAAGACACCGCGTTCTATCGCTCGGCGGTGTTGCTGTCGCGCAACGACGTGGGGTTCAGCACCGAGCAGTTCAGCGCGCCGATCAGTGACTTCCATGCAGCGTGCCTGAATCGCCTGCAAACCTTCCCGCACAACCTGCTGGCCACCGCGACCCACGACCACAAGCGTGGCGAAGATACCCGCGCGCGCCTGGCCGTGCTGAGTGAACGCAGCGCGTGGTACGCCGAACAGGTCGAACACTGGCGCACTTTGGCTGCGGATCTGCGCAGTGACGAGCTTTCGCCATCGGCCGGTGACGAGTTGATTCTCTATCAGGCGATCCTCGGCAGTTGGCCGTTGGGCTTGCGCAGCGATGATCAACCGGCGCTGCAGGACTACGCCAAACGTCTGTGGCAGTGGCAGCAGAAAGCCTTGCGCGAAGCCAAGTTGCAAAGCAGCTGGAGCGCCAACAACGAGGCTTATGAGCAAGCCACTGAAGCGTTCCTCAATCGCGTATTGCTGAGTTCGGAAGGCATGTCACTGCGCTCGGCCCTCGCGGACGCAGTGCAAGCGATTGCCGCGCCGGGTGCGCTGAATAGCTTGGCGCAAACCTTGCTGCGCATGACCGTGCCCGGCGTGCCGGACCTGTATCAGGGCAACGACTATTGGGATTTCACCCTGGTCGATCCCGACAACCGCCGCCCGGTGGACTACCCCGCTCGCCAGCAGTCGCTGCAAGCCGCGCCGGACCTCCGCGCATGGCTGACCAACTGGCAAGACGGGCGCATCAAGCAAGGCCTGATCGCGCGCACGCTGAACTGGCGCGCCGAGCACGCCGAGTTGTTCGGCCAAGGCACCTATGAGGCGCTGGAAGTGCTCGGCAGCGAAGCGCATCGCGTGTTGGCGTTTGCCCGTCAACATCAGGGCCAATACGCGATCGTGATCGTGCCGATTCGCTGCGCCGGGCTGCTGGAAAACAGTGCTGTGCCGCAGATCGACGCGCTGCGCTGGGGCGATACACGGGTGAAATTACCGTTCGCCACCCCGGAAGAAAACCTGAAGGGACTTTTTTCAAACGCAGCAGTCACAAACCACAGGGAGCTGAACATCAGCGCCGCGCTGGGGGATTTCCCGGTCAATCTCTTTATCCAAACTATTCACACTTGAGTTCAGTTCAGGAGCATTGCGATGAGCACCGACGATAAACGCGTTCGCGAATTTGCCTATCAAATATGGGAATCCGAAGGTAAGCCTGAAGGGCACGAAGAGCGCCACTGGGAGATGGCTCGCAAGCTGGCCGAAGCCGAAGCCCTGGCGCCGAAGAAATCCGCCAAGGCTGCCGGCGGCAAGACGGCTGCCGGCAAAACCGGCGCGGCCAAAGCAGACACCGCCAAGTCCGACAGCAAACTGAACGGTCAGGCCGAAGGTGAGGCTAGCGCGGCTAAAACCAAAGCCAAAGCCAAACCGGCAGCGGCTGCAGCCAAAGTCACCCCGCCGGGTGAAAAGGCTGCCGAGAAAAAACCGCGCACCGCGAAGAAGCCGCCGACGGCCTGACGCAGCAAGTTTTTATCCTGATTGAACCTGTGGCGAGCTTGCTCGCCATATCGGGCTCGCTCGCCCGAAAAAACACTGAGCACCTGTGGGAGCGAGCCTGCTGGCGAAGGGGGTTAGTCAGTCGCATGAATTCAGTTGCATGCGTGATGACTGACCGAGCCCTTTCGCCAGCAGGCTCGCTCCCACAGGTTGCTCTACCTGACTGACAGAACTCGCTACATATCCATTTTTGCAGGAGCACTTTAATGACCAGTCCAAAAAAAGACGCGCCAGAAACTCGCACCGAGCCGTCGCGAATTCGTGAAGGCCTGCCCTTCCCGCTCGGCGCCACCTGGGATGGTCTGGGGGTTAACTTCGCCTTGTTCTCCGCCAACGCCACCAAGGTCGAACTGTGCATCTTCGACGATTCCGGTGAAGTCGAGCTGGAGCGCATCGAGCTGCCGGAATACACCGACGAGATCTATCACGGCTACCTGCCCGACGCCCATCCGGGGCTGATCTACGGCTACCGCGTGTACGGTCCTTACGACCCGGCGAACGGCCATCGCTTCAACCACAACAAACTGTTGATCGACCCGTACGCCAAGCAATTGGTCGGCGAGCTGAAATGGTCGGAAGCGTTGTTCGGCTACACCATCGGCCACAAAGACGCCGACCTCAGCTTCGATGAACGCGACAGCGCGCCATTCGTGCCCAAGTGCAAAGTCATCGACCCGGCGCACACCTGGGGCAATGACCATCGCGTCAGCGTGCCGTGGGACAAGACGATCATTTATGAAACTCACGTGCGCGGCATCAGCATGCGTCACCCTGCCGTCCCCGAGAATGTGCGCGGCACGTTCGCCGGGTTGATGGTCGATGAAGTGATCGAACACGTCCGCAAGCTCGGCGTTTCCAGCGTCGAATTGCTGCCGATTCACGCGTTCGTCAACGACCAGCATTTGCTGCAAAAAGGCATGACCAACTACTGGGGCTACAACAGCATCGCGTTCTTCGCCCCGGACCCGCGCTACCTGGCCAGCGGCAAAATTGCCGAGTTCAAGGAGATGGTCGCGCACCTGCACGAAGCCAATCTCGAAGTGATCCTCGACGTGGTCTACAACCACACTGCCGAGGGCAACGAGCAGGGTCCGACCCTGTCGATGCGCGGTATCGACAACGCTTCGTACTATCGCCTGATGCCGGATGACAAGCGCTATTACATCAACGATTCCGGCACCGGCAACACCCTCGACCTGAGCCACCCGTGCGTGCTGCAAATGGTCACTGACTCGCTGCGTTACTGGGCGACGGAAATGCACGTCGACGGTTTCCGCTTCGACCTGGCAACCATTCTCGGTCGCTACCACGACGGTTTCGACGAGCGCCACAGCTTCCTCGTTGCTTGCCGCCAAGACCCAGTGCTGCGTCAGGTGAAAATGATCGCCGAGCCTTGGGACTGCGGCCCCGGTGGTTATCAGGTCGGTGGTTTCCCGCCGGGCTGGGTCGAGTGGAACGACAAATTCCGCGACACTGTGCGCGCCTTCTGGAAGGGTGATGACAGCCAACTCGCTGATTTCGCCAGCCGCATGACCGCGTCCGGCGAGATGTTCAACCAGCGCGGTCGGCGCCCTTATGCGTCGGTGAACTTCATTACTGCGCACGACGGTTTCACCCTCAACGACCTAGTGTCGTACAACGACAAGCACAACGAAGCCAACGACGAAAACAACCAGGACGGCAGCAACAACAACCTGTCGTGGAACCACGGCGTCGAAGGCCCGACCGACGACCCGGAAATCAACGAACTGCGCCAGCGGCAGATGCGTAACTTCTTCGCCACGCTGCTGCTGTCGCAAGGCACGCCGATGCTGGTGGCCGGTGACGAATTTGCGCGGACCCAGGACGGCAACAACAACGCGTATTGCCAGGACAGTGAAATCGGTTGGGTCAACTGGGATCTGAGCGCTGACGGCAAGGCGTTGCTGAAGTTCGTCAAACGCCTGATCAAGCTGCGTCTGGCGTATCCGATCCTGCGTCGCGGGCGCTTTCTGGTCGGCAATTACAACGAAGACATCGGCGTCAAAGATGTCACCTGGCTGGCCCCGGATGGCAACGAAATGTCCACCGAACAGTGGGAAGAGGCGCACGGTCGCTGCCTCGGCATGCTGCTCGACGGTCGCGCCCAGGAAACCGGGATTCGCCGCAAGGGTGGCGATGCGACGCTGCTGCTGGTGGTTAACGCGCACCACGACGTGGTCAATTTCACTTTGCCGGAAGTCCCGGATGGCGGTCACTGGACCTGCATGATCGACACCAATCAGCCGTCGATTCGTGGCCAGGAACGCTTCGAATTCGGTCACGAATACTCGGTCACCGGCCGCTCGCTGCTGCTGTTCGAACTGCAGCATGAGGAAGAAGAGTGAAATGGACTTACAGGCGTTCTTGCACCAACAACCACTCGGCTACGCTGATACCCAAGCGTTAGGCCGGTGCCTGCGGGCGCTAGTGGAAGCCGGTTTCGATCAGCTTCCACTGCCCGGCAGCGGGCAAACCCTGGCGCGTTTCCAGCGCCTGGCCGAGGTCGGCGGTCACGACCTCGGGCTGTGCAAATTGTATGAAGGGCACACCGACGCGCTGGCCATCATCCAGCAACTCGGTGGCACGCCGACGCCCGCCAGCACGTGGGGCATGTGGGCCGCCGAACCGCCGCAAGCCAAGGTTCGCGTCACGCCTTCCGGGCAAATGGTTTTGCTCAATGGGCGCAAAGCCTGGTGTTCCGGCGCGGCGGTGTTGAGCCACGCCCTGCTCACCGCTTGGGATGATCAGGATCAGCAACAATTGGTAGCGGTGGCGCTGGATCAACCCGGCGTCATCGTTACCACCGATGGCTGGCAAGCGTTGGGCATGGCCGCCACCGGCAGCGTTGAAGTGGTGTTCGAGAGCGCTGAGGCGCAAGCCATCGGCAACCCCGGCGATTACTTGCAGCGGCCTGGTTTCTGGCAGGGCGGCATCGGCATTGCCGCGTGTTGGTACGGCGCGGCACAGAGCATCGCCGAGCGTTTGCGTCGCCACTGTGCGCAACGCCCGGAACCGCATGCACTGGCGCATTTGGGCGCGGTCGACAGTGCGTTGCACGCAGCGGCAGAAGTGCTGCGGGTCAGCGCCCTGGCGATCGACGCGCAACCTACGGCCAACGCCGAACTGCTGGCACGCCGCGCTCGGGCGGTGGTGGAAAATTCTGCCGAGCAGGTTATCCAGCACGTCGGCCGAGCCCTCGGTGCCGGGCCTTATTGCAAGGATCGGCAGTTTGCGCAGTTGATCGCGGATCTGCCGGTTTTCCTTCGCCAAAGCCACGCCGAACGTGACCTTGCCGCGCTCGGGCAAGCAGTGATCAACGAGGATTGGACGTTATGAAAGCCAATCCTATCGTGGGTCAGGGCACGCCGTTGCGGCTCTGGCAAACCTCGCGGCAACTGGCGCAATTGCCTGCCATCGACATTCTGGATCTGGTGCCGCCCGGCTCGCGCGCGGTGATTATCGCTCCGCACCCGGATGACGAAGTGTTGGGTTGTGGCGGGTTTCTGCAATTGCTCGCCGC
>NZ_MKGS01000016.1:0-16334 GCF_002836905.1 Pseudomonas sp. 43NM1
CTCTCAGGTGCTCCATATTCTGGGGGCGAGGGCTTCTCGTCCGAGTAATGCAGGTCTGAGTAAGCGCCACAAATCTATAAGCCAACCGCGCGCCAATAACGCCTCACTGGCCAGGCACCGCGCCACCAGCAACCCCGGCAACTGGGTCAAATCCCCGCGCACGTCGTTGGGCAGCGAGCGACAGGTTTGCAGCAAATCACTGTCGATTTCCCCGGTCACCAGCAACGTCGCAAATACCGGTTGGCCGTCCAGGCCGATCGGCGAGTCGAGCAAACCATCAGCGCCGACAATGCGCTGGCGTTCGTGCCAGAGCAACTGGCCGTCGCGGCGGATGTCGAGCTGCGCCTGAAAATGCCCGAGGTCAAAACGCTCGCCACTGGCCGGGCGCCCCAGCGCCACCACGTCCCAATAGAACAGTCGCGCATCGCCCTCAAGCTCAATCGAGGTACTCAGCTCAGCCTGCGCGGCGCTGAAAATAATCGTTTCCTGCGGCAGCCACTCCAGGGTCGCGCCAGCGGCCACGCGCAATTCCAGTTGCTGATAAGCCGGACCGGCAGCGCGATACCATTTGGCCGCGCCGGGGCTGGTGATTTGCGCCCAGGCCTCGGCGCCGACGCTGGCCGAGATATCCAGCCGATCGCCACCGGCAATCCCGCCCGGCGGATGAACGATGATGTGCTGACACACCTCCGGGCCTTCGGCGTACAGGTGCTTTTGCACCCGCAGCGGGCCTTTGTGGCGACGCTGAACCGGGCGCGTGCTGGCGCCGAAACGCGCGTAGCCGAGCTCCAGCTCGGCGTGCCAACTCGGGGTAAACAGGACAGTGGGGACAGGTAAATTCATGGTTTTTGATTATCGTTAGGACGCTACAGACTAGATCGTAACCAGCCCGCGCACACCCTCGGCTTGCATATTTTCACCGCGGCCCTGCTGGACGATCTCGCCTCGGGACATCACCAGGTATTGATCGGCCAGTTCGGCGGCGAAGTCGTAAAACTGTTCCACCAGCAAAATCGCCATGTCGCCGCGTGCTGCGAGTTTCTTGATCACCGCGCCGATTTCCTTGATCACCGACGGCTGAATGCCTTCGGTCGGTTCATCGAGAATCAGCAAACGCGGACGGCTGGCCAACGCGCGGCCAATGGCCAATTGTTGCTGCTGGCCGCCGGACAAGTCCCCGCCACGCCGTTGCTTCATTTGCAGCAACACCGGAAACAGCTCGTAGATGAACGCCGGGACTTCCTTCGCCTCGCTGCCGGGGAAACGCGAGAGGCCCATCAGCAGGTTTTCCTCGACGGTCAGCCGCCCGAAAATCTCCCGGCCCTGCGGCACGTAAGCGATGCCGGCGCGCACCCGTTGATGCGGCTTGAACGTGGTGATCGGCTTGCCCTCCCAATTCACCGCGCCTTCCTTGGCCGGCAACAGGCCCATCAGGCACTTGAGAAGGGTGGTTTTACCGACGCCGTTGCGCCCGAGCAGGCAGGTGACTTCGCCGACCTTAACTTCAAACGTGAGGCCACGCAGAATGTGGCTACCGCCGTAATACTGATGCAGCTTGTCGACTTGCAGCATTTGTGAATTCTCCTCAAATCCCTGTAGGAGCGAGGCTTGCCCGCGAAGGGGACCTCAATGCCGCCAAAAGCTTCGCGGGCAAGCCTCGCTCCTACGGGGAGCAAAATCATCTACCGAGATAAACCTCGATCACGCGTTCGTTTTCCTGCACTTGTTCCAGCGATCCTTCGGCCAGCACGCTGCCCTGATGCAGCACGGTGACGTGGTCGGCAATCGAGCCGACAAAGCCCATGTCATGCTCCACCACCATCAACGAATGCTTGCCGGCCAGGCGCTTGAACAGCTCGGCGGTGAACTCGGTTTCGGCGTCGGTCATGCCTGCCACCGGTTCGTCGAGCAGCAGCAATTGCGGGTCCTGCATTAGCAACATGCCGATTTCCAGAAACTGCTTCTGCCCGTGGGACAGCAGCCCCGCCGGACGATTGACCGAGGTGGTCAGGCGAATCGTCTCCAGCACTTCGGCAATGCGATCCTTCTGCTCGCCGCTCAGCCGCGCGCGCAAACTGGCCCATACCGACTTGTCGGTTTTCTGCGCCAGTTCGAGGTTTTCAAACACGCTCAACGCTTCGAACACCGTCGGCTTCTGGAACTTGCGGCCGATGCCGGCCTGGGCGATTTGCACTTCGCTCATCTGGGTCAGATCCAGGGTTTCGCCGAACCAGGCTTTGCCGTGACTTGGCCGGGTCTTGCCGGTGATCACGTCCATCAGCGTGGTTTTGCCCGCGCCGTTGGGGCCGATGATGCAGCGCAATTCGCTGACGCCGATGTACAGGTTCAGATTGTTCAACGCCTTGAAGCCATCGAAGCTGACGCTGATGTCTTCCAGGGTCAGGATCGTGCCGTGGCGGGTGTCGAGGCCGGGACCGACGCGTTGGCCGAAGCCAATGCTGTCGCGGCTAGTGCCGGCGTCCTTGTTCGGTTCCACCGGGAAAAACGCTGGTTCGAGCATAAATTCCGCCGTCGCAGTGACTCTCATTGTTCACCTCTTTTTTTCAGCAGCCCAATCACGCCCTTAGGCAGGTAAAGGGTCACGACGATGAACAGCGCACCGAGAAAGAACAGCCAGTATTCCGGGAACGCCACGGTGAACCAGCTCTTCATGCCGTTGACCACGCCCGCGCCGAGCAGCGGCCCGATCAGCGTGCCGCGACCACCCAAAGCGACCCACACGGCGGCTTCGATGGAGTTGGTCGGCGACATTTCGCTCGGGTTGATGATCCCCACTTGCGGCACGTACAACGCACCGGCCAGCCCACAGAGCACCGCGCTCAACACCCAGACGAACAACTTGAAACCCCGCGGATCGTAGCCGCAGAACATCAGGCGGTTTTCCGCGTCACGCAGTGCGGTCAGCACACGGCCGAACTTGCTCTGCGCCAGACGCCAACCGATAAACAGGCTTGCCACGAGCAACACCACGGTGGCGAAAAACAGCACCGCGCGCGTCCCCGGTTCGGTGATGCCGAAGCCGAGAATGGTGCGGAAATTGGTGAAGCCGTTGTTGCCGCCAAAACCGGTTTCGTTGCGGAAAAACAGGAGCATTCCAGCGAAGGTCAGCGCTTGGGTCATGATCGAGAAATACACGCCTTTGATCCGCGAGCGGAACGCGAAAAACCCGAACACCAGCGCCAGCAATCCCGGCGCCAACACCACCAGGCACATGGCCCAGAGGAAGCTGCTGGTGCCGGTCCAGTACCACGGCAACTCGGTCCACGACAGGAACGTCATGAACGCCGGCAAGGCATCGCCCGAGGCCTGGCGCATCAGGTACATGCCCATCGCGTAGCCGCCGAGGGCGAAGAACAAACCGTGGCCCAGCGACAGCAGACCGGCGTAACCCCAGACCAGATCCAGCGCCAAAGCGACGATGGCGTAACAGAGGATTTTGCCGACCAGCGTCAGCGTATACGCCGAGACGTGCAACGCGCTGTCGGCCGGCAACAGTGACAGCAGTGGCAGCGCCAGCAGCAGCACAAGAATCACCACACCCACGGCGATGGTGACTTTGGGGCCGGCCTTTTGCGAGGCCGTGAGCATCAGGGGCTGGTTCATCAGTCGATCACCCGTCCTTTCAGTGCGAAGAGGCCTTGCGGACGTTTCTGGATGAACAGAATGATCAGCGCGAGGATCAGGATTTTGCCGAGCACCGCACCGATCTGCGGTTCGAGAATCTTGTTGGCGATGCCCAGACCGAAGGCTGCGAACACGCTACCGGCCAACTGCCCGACGCCGCCGAGCACCACCACCAGGAACGAGTCGATGATGTAGCTCTGGCCGAGGTCCGGGCCGACGTTGCCGATCTGGCTCAACGCGACGCCACCAAGCCCAGCGATGCCCGAACCGAGGCCAAACGCGAGCATGTCCACGCGCCCGGTCGGCACGCCGCAGCAGGCCGCCATGTTGCGATTCTGGGTGACCGCGCGCACGTTCAGACCGAGACGCGTCTTGTTCAGCAGCAGCCAGGTCAGCACCACCACGAACAGCGCAAACGCGATGATGACGATGCGGTTGTAGGGCAACACGAGGTTGGGCAGCACTTGAATCCCGCCGGACAACCACGCCGGGTTGGCCACTTCAACGTTTTGCGCGCCGAACAGTAAACGGACCAGTTGGATCAGCATCAGGCTGATGCCCCAGGTCGCGAGCAGGGTTTCCAGCGGTCGGCCGTAGAGGTGGCGAATCACCGTGCGTTCCAGCGCCATGCCGATTGCGGCGGTGACAAAAAACGCCACCGGCAGCGCGATCAACGGGTAGAACTCGATGGCTTGCGGGGCGAAGCGCTGGAACATCAGTTGCACCACGTACGTCGAGTAGGCGCCGAGCATCAGCATCTCGCCGTGGGCCATGTTGATCACGCCGAGCAGGCCGAAAGTGATCGCCAGACCGAGCGCGGCCAACAGCAGGATCGAGCCCAGCGACATGCCGCTGAACGCCTGGCCGAGCAACTCACCGATCAGCAGTTTGCGTTTGACTTGCGCCAGGCTGGTTTCGGCGGCGGTGCGTACGCCGGAATCGGCTTCGACGCCCGGTTCGAGCAAACCTTCGAGGCGTGTGCGCGCCAGCGGATCGCCGGTTTCACCGAGCAAACGCACGGCGGCGAGGCGCACGGCGGGGTCGCTGTCGACCAGTTGCAGATTGGCCAACGCGAGGCTGAGGGCGGCGTGCACGCTTTCATCTCTTTCGCCAGCCAGTTGCTGGTCGAGGAATTTCAGCTGCGCCGGTTTGGCGCTTTTCTGCAATTGCTGCGCGGCGGCCAGACGGATTTTGGCGTCGGCGGCGAGCAATTGGTGGCTGGCCAGTGCGGTGTCGATCAGACCCCGCAGGCGATTGTTCAGGCGCAAGGTTTTCGGTTGGCCTTCGACGGTCAATTCGCCTTGTTGCAGGGCGTTGATCAGTTCGATACGCGCCGGATCGGGCTGCGCGGCCCAGGCTTCCAGCAGCTTGGCTTGTTGCATCGGATTGGCGGCGACGAAGTCTTCGGCGTCACCGGCAAAAGTGGCCATCGGCAACAACAATGCGATGGCGAGAATGAGACGGTAGAGGGCGGTGGGCATTTAGTGGTGTCCTGTTCAGCGGCGGCCGATGAGACTGTGTTCGGCTTTGAATCGGCCCCTCACCCTAACCCTCTCCCCAAAGGGGCGAGGGGACTGACCGAGGTGATTGGCAGACAGGCTGCGACCTGAAAAATCGAGGCGAACTCAGGCTTTGGAAAGCATGAAGATCGGCTCCCTTTCCCCCTCTCCCCTTTGGGGAGAGGGCTGGGGTGAGGGGTGGATTTCAAGTCTTCCCCAAAACCCGGATCTGCCTCAGTTGCTCTTCACCGCGTAATCCGGCTTTTTGTCGTTGCCATCGATAAACGGGCTCCATGGCTGGGCGCGGATTGGCCCTTCGGTCTGCCACACCACGTTGAACTGACCGTCGGCCTGAATCTCGCCGATCATCACTGGTTTGTGCAGGTGATGGTTGGTCTTGTCCATGGTCAGCGTATAGCCCGATGGCGCCGCGAACGTCTGCCCGGCCAGCGCTTCACGGACCTTGTCGACGTCGGTCGATTTGGCTTTTTCCGCCGCTTGCGCCCACATGTGAATACCGACGTAAGTCGCTTCCATCGGGTCGTTGGTCACCGCTTTGTCGGCGCCCGGCAGGTTGTGTTTCTTCGCGTAGGCTTTCCAGTCAGCGACGAATTTCTTGTTCGCCGGGTTCTCGACCGACTCAAAGTAGTTCCACGCCGCGAGGTTGCCCACCAACGGTTTGGTGTCGATCCCGCGCAGTTCCTCTTCGCCCACCGAGAACGCCACGACAGGCACGTCGGTGGCTTTCAAACCCTGGTTGGCCAGCTCTTTGTAGAACGGCACGTTGGAGTCGCCGTTGACCGTCGAAATCACCGCAGTCTTGCCACCGGCGGAGAATTTTTTAATGTTGGCGACGATGGTTTGGTAATCACTGTGACCGAACGGCGTGTAGACCTCTTCGATGTCCTTGTCCGCGACACCTTTGGAGTGCAGGAACGAACGCAAAATCTTGTTGGTGGTGCGCGGGTAGACGTAGTCGGTGCCGAGCAGGAAGTAGCGTTTGGCGCTGCCACCTTCTTCGCTCATCAGGTATTCCACCGCCGGGATCGCTTGCTGGTTCGGCGCCGCGCCGGTGTAGAAAACATTCGGCGACATTTCTTCGCCCTCGTACTGCACCGGGTAGAACAGCAGCCCGTTGAGTTCTTCGAACACCGGCAGCACCGATTTACGCGACACCGAGGTCCAGCAACCGAACACCACGGCGACCTTGTCCTGCGTCAGCAACTGCCGGCCCTTTTCGGCGAACAGCGGCCAGTTCGACGCCGGGTCAACCACCACCGGTTCGAGCATCTTGCCGTTGACGCCGCCCTTGGCGTTGATTTCGTCGATGGTCATCAACGCCATGTCCTTCAGCGAGGTTTCGGAGATCGCCATGGTGCCGGACAACGAATGCAAAATACCGACCTTGATGGTCTCGGCGGCCTGGATGCTCCAGGTCATGCCCATCGCGGCAATCGATGCCGATAGTGTGAAAGCCTTGATCAAGCTGCGACGCTTCATTGTGCGATCTCCATGAACTTATGAATTTTCTTGGTTGGCAGATGCGGACTACTGAAGGGTCTTTAGCAAGGGCTGTGCCTGGTCGGCAAAAGGCAGGGAAATGTCGTATTAGAGCGGTTGCGCGGTTTGGGCGACGCACCATGACGGGACGAGGGCGGGGCGGTGGTGCGACGGTGTGCGTCATTGTGGTGCTGCCGCTTGGCGGCAGCGGTGATGCGGGGATTCAGTTAACGCCCGGGAAGGCGTCGACGTACTCGATAGTGAAATCGGGGAAGGCGTCGACGATCTGAATCTTGTAATCGGGGAAGCTATCGACTGTTTTCCACTTGCCGGCTGAATCTGGAAAGGCGTCGACTTTCTTCACCTTCAGATCGGGGAACGAATTCACCACCTTCACCTTGTAATCGGGAAAACTGTCGACGAATTTGATCTTGCCGTAAATCTTTGAGACGTCGACTGTCGTATCGGCCGAGGCGGAAAAGGAACCGAGCAGCAACAGGGACACAAAAACAGCTTTCAACATGGGGCTCATCCTGAGAGTGGTGATGTGCGCAGTCTACGCAATGATCAACGGCGTCGCATCAGTCCGATGAAAAACAAGCCACCGATGGCGGCGGTGGCGACGCCGATGGGTAGGTCTTCCGGGGCAATCAAGGTGCGCGCGGCGACATCGACCCACACCAGAAACACACTACCGAGCAACACGCACACCGGCAGCAATCGCCGATGCTCCGCTCCGACCAACCGCCGCGCAATGTGCGGCACCATCAGCCCGACAAACCCGATAGACCCGCTGATCGACACCAGCACCCCAGTCATCAGCGAAGCAATCAAAAACACCCGCAACCGCACGGTACGAGCGTTCAGCCCGAGGGTCACGGCCGTCTGCTCACCCGCCATCAACGCATTCAGTGGCCGAGCCATGCCCAGCAACAACACCAACCCGAGCAACACGCTGGCCGCCGGCACCGCCAGCAATTCCCAGCGTGCCAACCCGAGCCCGCCAAGCATCCAGAACATCACCGCCGAACTCGCGCGGTGATCGCCGAGAAACAGCAGCAGATTGGCGATCGCCATCATCACGAAGGACACCGCCACGCCGCACAACAGCAGCCGATCACTGTCCAGCCGCCCGTTGCGGTTGGCGATCATCAGCACGATCAGCATACTCAGCAACGCGCCGATAAACGCCGCGATCGGCAAGGTCAGCAGGCCGACGATTTCACCGACATGCAGCACCACGATCACGGCACCGAGGGTCGCGCCGGAGGTGACTCCAAGCAGGTGCGGGTCGGCCAACGGGTTGCGCGTCACCGCTTGCAGCACCGCACCGATCAGCGCCAACCCGGCACCCACCAACGTGCCAAGCAACATGCGAGGCACACGAATCAACCAGACGATGTGTTCCTGCCCGGCGGCCCAGTCCGGCACGCCGAAACCGAAAATCTTGTGCAACAGAATCCGCCACACCACGTCCACCGGCACCCGCGCCGGGCCGAAGCCCAGCGACACCACGCACGACACCAGCAACAGTGCGCCAAGGGCGATCAGCAACAACGCGTAGCGGCGATTGATCATGGGCGTTGAAGCTCTTTGAACGAAAAGCCTTTGGCCAGGGTTTCCACCGCCAGCACGTTGTCGATGCCCGGCGTGGCTTGCACGTAGGGGATGACGATAAAGCGCTGGTTTTTGATCGCGTCCACCGATTGCAGCGCCTGGTTGTCGAGCAGGAATTGTTTTTTCTGCGCGGCAGTGACTTCGCCGTAATCGACGATGACGATCACTTGCGGATTGCGTTCGACCACGTTTTCCCAATTGACCCGGGTCCAGCTCGCCTCGACGTCGTCGAGAATATTGCGCCCGCCGGCCGCGTCGATCAGCGCTTGCGGCATGCCGAGACGGCCGGAGGTCATCGCCCGATCTTCGCCGCTGTCATAGAGGAACACGCGCGGCTTGTCTGTCGGAAGGTCTTGGCGCACGGCGGCGACTTTGGCCTGCATGTCGGCGATCAGCGCGTTGGCGCGGTCCTGCACGTCGAAGATTTTGCCGAGGTTGCGCAGGTCGTTGTAGGTGTCTTCCAGGGTCGCGGCGGGGCGCTTCATGACGAACGCGCAGGACTCGGTCAGCTCGTAGACATTGATGCCCAGCGGTTGCAGGGTTTGCGGCGTGAGGTCGCCGCCGACGCGCATGCCGTAATCCCAACCGGCGAAGAAGAAATCGACGTTGGCATTGAGCAGGGTTTCCACCGACGGGTATTTCGCCGCCAGTTCCGGCAAACCGTCGAGCAGCGATTGCATGTCGGGGGTGACCGACTTCCAGCCACTGACGCCGCTGTAACCGGCCATGCTCGGTTTGAGGCCGAGGGCGAGCATCATCTGGGTCATGTTGATGTCGTGGCTGACCGCGTGTTTCGGTGCCTGTTTGAAGGTTACTTCGCGGTTGCAACTCTGCACCGTCAGCGGGTATTTCGTCGCCTCGGCGAACGCGTGGGCACTGCCCAGCAACAGAGCGACGCAGAACAGGGAACGCACAGTCATGGTTGGGTTATCCAGGTGATTCGTGGGTAGCCGTGGAGGGGATGGTCGTCGATCAACGCTTCGACGCCGAACACGTCGCGCAGCAGCGGCGCGGTGAGCACTTGTTGCGGCGTGCCGCTGGCGACGATGCGCCCGTGGTTGATCACGTACAGCCGATCACAGAAAGCCGCGGCCAAATTGAGGTCATGGATGCTCGCGAGGGTGCCGATGTTCAGGCGTTTGACCAGTTGCAGCAATTCGAGCTGATAACGCGGGTCGAGGTGATTGGTCGGCTCGTCGAGGATCAGCAATTGCGGTTGCTGCGCCAGTGCGCGGGCGAGGATCACTCGTTGTTTTTCACCGCCGGAGAGCGTGGCGAAAGCGTGGTCTTCGAAGCCGCTGAGGCCGACCGACTCCAGCGCTTGGGTGGCGAGTTGGCGGTCGTCGAGCGTGTCGCCATCGAACAGGCCTTTGTGCGGCGTGCGGCCCATGGCGACCACTTCATCGACGGTCAGGCCGAAGGCGTCGGGGAATTCCTGCAACACCACCGCAATGCGTTGCGCGCACCAGCGCGAGGATTGTTTCCAGACGTTGTGGTGGTCCAGTTGAACCTCGCCGCTCTCGGGTTTGCTGAAGCGATAGGCGCAGCGCAGCAGGCTGGTCTTGCCGCTGCCGTTAGGCCCGATCAACCCGACAAACTCGCCGGCGGCCACGTGCAGCGAGGCATCACGCAGTTGAAACTGGTGATGACAATGGCCGTGGCCCAGGGGTGTCCAGGCGAGGTTAGTGAGGTTCAGCGAGGTCATGCAGGCTCCGTTGGGTGGTGATCGTGATTGCTATGGGTGTCAGTTGAATCGAGCCCCTCACCCTAACCCTCTCCCCAAAGGGGCGAGGGGACTGACCGAGGTGTTCTTGGATCTACATCGACCTGAAGAACCGAGTCGAACTCAGGTCCTGAAAAACCGAGTCGAATTCAGATTCTGAAAAGCCCCCGATTAGCTCCCTTTCCCCCTCTCCCCTCTGGGGAGAGGGTTGGGGTGAGGGGTGGCTTTTGAATCAAAAGGTGTAATCAGCGGTAACGAAAAACGACCGCGGTTCGCCGAGGATCCACTGCTGGCCGTCATTGTATTGGCTTTGCGCGTACTGGCGGTCAAACAGATTGTTCACCTGCAAGCCCAGCGTGGTATCGCGCCGGGCTTTCCAGGACAGCGTCGCATCGACCACGGTGTAGCTCGGCAGCTCATTGCGGTTGGCCATGTCGGCGTATCGCGCATCGACATATCGCACGCCCGCACCGGCTTTCAGCTCATCGCTGAGCGCTTTGCTCAGCCACAGATTGGCGGTGCGCCGTGGCACGTCCACCGGCCGATTGCCGTTGCGCGACACCGGGACACCACCGAGCAATTCTTCGAAATCGTCGTATTTGGCTTTGACGATTGCGGCGTTGGCCTGCAATTGCCAGGCGTGCGGCAGTTGCAGATCCAGGCTCGCTTCCAGGCCATTCGACGACTGTTGGCCGACCTGTTGCTTGAGCGTCGGATTGCTCGGGTCGTCGGTCAGCAATTTCTTTTTGACGATGCGATACGCCGCCAACGTGAACTCGCCGCGCTGATCCCAGAACAATTGCTTCATGCCGATTTCGCTTTGCCGGGCGCTCGCCAAGTCGTATTGCTGCTGGCCCGGGCTCAGGGAAATCAAGCCGCCGACACCATCAGTGCTGGTCGCCAGTTGGCCGTAAAACGAAGTATCCGGGGTCAGCGCAAACACCAGACCGGCCTTCCAGTTGTTGCCGGTCAACGTCTTGTCGCTGCGGCTATCGTTGGTCAGATCCGTGCGGTCGATGTGCACATAATCGCGGCGCACGCCGGTCACCAGCGACCAGCGCTCGCTCAGTTGCGTACGGTTTTCAGCGAACACCGACATCTGTTTGGTCGTCGACTGAAACTGGCCACGGTACGGGTTGCTGCTTTCGAACTGCCCCGGTTGCGGGTGATACAGATCCAGCGCTTGGCCGTTCGGCAGCACGTCGTTGAACGGCGAATTGCTTTCGAGCTGGAAGCGGATGCGGTTGTAATCGACGCCGGTCACCGTTTGGCTGTCGAGGCCGAACAGGCTGTGCTTGAAGGTGAACGTCTGCCGATCGCCGAGCTGTTCCTGCGTATGGCCGATGCCGAAATAACCACTGCGGCTCAATTGTTGAGTGTCGCGGTCGAAGTTGTAGTTTTCGGCGTTCTGCCAGCGGCGTTGGACCTTGAGGTAATACAGCTCGTTGCTCGAGCTGACGTTATCGGAAATCTGCCAGTCGCTGGTCAGCCGCGTCCATTGATCGTTGTAGTGCTGCTGATCGTTGCTGACGTTGTAATTCTTGTCGCGCAGGCTGTGCTTGAAGCGGCCATTGATCAGCGGCGTGCCGAAATAATTCATCGGTTTCTGATCGCCGTAATCGTGCGCCAGGGTGAACGCCAGATCGTCTGTCGCCTGCCAGCGCAGGGCCGCGCTGATGAAGTCGCTGGCGGCGTCGCCACGGTCGATCCAGCCATTGCTGCGCAGGCGATTGAGGTTCAAACGATAGCTCAAGGTATCGGTCAGCGAACCGCCGCTGTCGAACGCTTGCTGCTGACTGTCGTAGGAACCGTAGCCGAGGCGCAGGTGGTTTTCGATCTCGCCGGCGAAAGGCTTTTTCGGGATCACGTTGACCACCGCACCGGTCGCGCCCTCGCCGTACAACACCGATGCCGGCCCGCGCAGCACATCGACGCGCTCCACCGACCATGTATCCACCGGAAAGGTGCCGGTGCCCATGCCGGTGTACAGGCGGTTGCCGTCGAACAACTGCATCACCGAACTCTGCCCGGTAAACCCGCGCGCCGACAACGACGTGCCGCCATCACCCGGCGTGCCTGTGCGGCTGATCCCGGTGCTGCGCGACACCGCGTCCTGCACGCTGCGATCCCCGCGCGCGCGGACCTGCGCGCCGGTCAGGCTTTCGACACTGGCCGGGGTTTCCAGCGCCGTCAGATTCAGCCGCGAACCGGCGGTGGTCGGCGTGTCGAGGCGCACCGTTTCGTCATCAACCACCGGCGCGGTGATGGTGCCCGTAGGCAAGGTCAGCGCTTGGGCGCAAGCATGATTATTGATGGCGAACAGGCAAAGGCTGGACAAGAGGTACTTGTTCATCGGGGCGGTGAATCACTTCTGCAAAAGAAAACCCGCAACGTTCCTGTCGCGGGCGGGGCGGTGCATTTGCGTATACAGCAACACTAAAAATGACCGAGCAATAAGCGCGCGGATTGTACAGATCCCTCTAAAACGCGCATCTCGGCTGTTTCATGATCAAGGTGAGGCAGGCTCAGGTTGGCGATTGAAGTGCGACAGCACCACTCGATCCAGCAACCAAACGACAATCAGCGAGGCGCCCACCAGCGGGAATATCACCGCCAGCGCGAACATGATGACCATCGCGGTTTTCCATTTCGGCAGGTCGTGGCGCAGTGGCGGCACCCCGAGTTTTCCGCTTGGGCGACGTTTCCACCAGATCACCACGCCGCTGACGGCGCTGAGCAGAATCATCAGACAGATCAACATCACCACGATCTGGTTGAACACGCCGAACATCTTGCCTTCGTGCAGCATCACGCCGATTTCAGTGGCGCGGGCGACGGTGTTGTAGTGCTCGAAGCGCACATCGGCGAGGACCTTGCCGGTGTATTGATCGACGTGCAGCGTGGCGTCGTTGCGCGGGTCGTCGGCGAACACGGCGATGGTGAATACGCCGGTGGCGGTGGTCGGCAGGGTAATGCTGTAGCCCGGTTCGACCTTGCGTTGTTCGGCGATGTTTTGTACGTCTTGCAGGCTGATGGTCGGCGCCGCTGGCCCGACCGGTGCGGCGCCGTGGGCCATGTGTTCAGCGTGATCGCCGGACATTGGCATCGGCGTGTTTTCCATCGCCCAAGGCACGGTTTGGCGGGTCGCGGTGTTGAGGCTGCGGGCCTCGACGTCGGACTTCGGCATGTCATTCCACATCGCCGCCGGGAAGCTGTTCCAGACGTCGGCGTATTGCTTGCCCCAGAAGCCGGTCCAAGTCATGCCGCTGAGCAACATCACCAGCAAAAACGCAGCGCCCCAGAACCCGGTCACCGCGTGCAAATCCCGCCACAGCACGCGACCGCGACTGCGCATGCGTGGCCACAGCACGCCGGCGTATTGCCCGCGCGGCCACCAGAGGAAAACCCCGGACACCACCAGCACCACGCCCCAACCGGCAGCCAATTCGACCAGCCGATCGCCAACGGTGCCGATCATCAATTCGCCGTGAATCGAGCGTGCGAGCGCTTGCAGGTTTTGCTTCGCGTCCTGCTCGCCGAGGATGTCGCCGTGGTACGGATCGATGAAGACGTTGAGCTCGTTGCCGGCATTGATCAGGACAAATTGGGCGCTGCGTTCGGCGTTGACCGGCGGCAGGTATTGGGTGATCTGGCCCTGTGGATAAGCGTTTTTGACGCGCTTCATCAGTTCATCGGCGGACACCGTGTGGTGGCCGGCCGGGACGTTCATCAGGCTGCCATACATCAGCGGATCGAGTTGCGGTTTGAACAGGTAAATCAGGCCGGTCAGGGCCAGCATCACCATGAACGGCGCGACGAATAGCCCGGCATAAAAATGCCAACGCCAGGCCAGGTTGTAGAAATTCGGTTTGGGCTGTGTCATCACGTGTGCTCCGCTTGGCTTGGATCTTATGTTGTTTCACCGCAGTACCTGTGGGAGCCGGCAAGCTCGCTCCCACAGGTTTTGCATACTGTTAAAAGCTCATATCCACCTTGGTCCAGAGCGTGCGCCCCGGTTCGTTGATGGCTTGCGGGTCGTTGGCCGGGTAGCCAAAACCGGCGTTACCGGCCAGGTTCAAATGCTCGGCGTAATTCTTGCCGAACAGGTTGTCGACGCCACTGCTGACCTTCCAGTTCTTGTTGATGCGGTACGCGCCATTCAGCGAGAACACGCCGAAACCCGAGCTCTTGTCGAAGTCCTTGCCGACCACGTTGCCCTTGTTCTGGTCGATGCGATTTTGCGCTGCGACCACCCGCCACAATGCCCCGGCGCTCCAGTTTTGTTCGCTGTAAGTCAGGCCGAAACGCGCGTCCAGCGGCGGCATCTGCGGCAATGCGGTGCCATCGCTGCTGTTCTTGCCCCATGCGTAGGCCAGGGTTGCGTCGGCCTTCCAGTTGTCGCTCAGCTTGTACGCGGCGCCGAGTTCGCCGCCCATGATCCGCGCGTCGATGTTCTGCGCTTGCGAGGTCGCGCCCATCATCCCCGGCGTGTAGTTGAACAGGATGTAATCGCGTACCTGGCCGACGTAAGCCGAGGCCCAGGCTTCAAGATCTTCGGTTTTGTATTGCAGGCCGAAATCCAGCTGAGTGGTCTTTTCCGGTTTGATCGAATCGAAGGCATTCACTGAACCGGCAGGCCCCAATTTCGGCGAAAACAGTTCCCAGTAATCCGGGAAGCGCTGACTGTGACCGAGGCCGGCATACAGCGTGGTCGGGCTGTCGGCGAGGTCATGCTCGTAGCGGACAAAACCGCTGGGCAAGGTGTCGGCGCGGGTGTCGTCAGCGGTCGGATTGGCCCGTGTCATCATTCCCGAACCGTTGGTCTGCCGATAGTCCTTGGCCGAAGCGCGGTCCAGGCGCGCGCCAGTGATCAGCCGATCGCGGTCGGCGGCGTACCAGGTCAGTTCGCTGAACACCCCGTAGTTGTGGAAGTCGGCGTCCTTGGTGTACGGCAGGTTTTTATAGGTGTCGATGCCCATGCTGCTGCGCTGGCGGTGTTCGTTGGTCTGCGCGTCGATGCCGCTGATCAACTGCACATCGGCCCAGCGCCAGGTGGCTTTGATCCGCGCGCCGAGCGTGCGACGGTCGACGTTGGAAGCCATCGGCCCGGCCATCATGCCGGTGCCAGACGGCGTGCGCAGGGTGTAGTTGTCCATGACGTGGTCGGCGTAGTTGTAGTAGACCTGCGCCTCGACCTTATCCAGCACCTCGCCGATGTTGGACTTTTCGAAACGCAAACCGAGGCTTTCGCGTTTGAACTGCGAACCGTCCATGCCGCGCCCGGCGTAACGCGCTTCACCGTCGCCCTTGCCGGCGGTCAGCTCCAGCAAGGTGTCGGCGTCGGGCGTCCAGCCCAGCGCGACGTCGCCGCTCCATTTGTCGTAGCGCGAGGCAACGGTGTCGTTGTTGCCGTCCCTGTAGTCGTCGGAATGCGCGGTGTTGCCGATCACTCGCACGTAGCCCAAAGGCCCGCCCGCCGCAGCGTCGACGACTTTGTCGAAGCGGCCGTTGGAGCCGGCCAATACGCTGGCATTCATCCGCGTGCCGAGTTCGCCGAAGCTTTCCGGTTCACGATCAAACAGGATCGTGCCCGCCGAGGCACCCGGTCCCCAGAGCACGGTTTGCGGGCCTTTGATCACGGTGAGTTTGTCGTAGGTTTCCGGAGAAATGTACGACGTCGGCGCGTCCATCCGGCCAGGGCAGGCGCCGAGCATCATGCTGCCGTTGGTGAGGATGTTCAGCCGCGAACCGAACATGCCGCGCAGCACCGGATCGCCATTGGTGCCGCCATTGCGCACCAGCGCGAAGCCGGGAATGGTCTTCAGGTAATCGCCGCCATCGCTGGCCGGCACCGGTTGGCGCGGGTCCTTGGGGTTGGTGACGATGGTCAGCGGCGAACTCGGGGCGATTGCGGTGATGACCGTCGGGCTGAGTTCTTCGGAGTGGCCGGCGTGATCATCGGCCAAGACCATCGGGCTCAGCATTACCCCGCACAGGACGGCGGTGGCGTGAATGCAGCAAAAAGGCGAGTAACGAAAACGGGTGTAGCAAAAACGTGTGTCAGCAGAAAACCTGGACATGAAAATTTCCATCGAACAGTCGTAAACGACACGGCCGGCAAGCTGCGTGAATCCCTGTAGAAGCGGGCTTGTGTGGCGAGGAGGCTTGCCTCCGTTCGGCTGCGAAGCAGTCGTGAAACCAGTGCACGCGGAGCATCGGATGCACCACAGTCAGAGGTTTGGGGACCGCTTCGCGATCCAACGGGGGCAAGCCCCCTCGTCACAAAAGCCCGTTGCCACAGGGTTACTTCAGTTGTCTGCAAACCGTGTGAGATCGGGTGAGTGTTTACG
>NZ_MKGS01000017.1:0-16318 GCF_002836905.1 Pseudomonas sp. 43NM1
GGTAGTGACCGCGCCTGAAGCAGCGCCGGAAGCTTCACCGGTGCCGGCCACTGGCGAGACGCCGGTCGTGCCGACGCCTGCGGTGGACGATGAGCGCACATTCAACGACCTGCTGACCAACCCGATTCTGCTGGGGCTGCTCGGCGGCGGCGCGATTGTGCTGCTGTTGTTGCTGTTGCTGCTGGCCCGTCGCCGCAAAGCTCAGCAAGAAGCTGAAAAGCATGTGCGCATGGCCCGCGCGCTGGCGGAAGAGCAGGAGTTTTCCCCTGAGCAAGACCTGCCGGAAAGCAGCTTCGAAGGTCTGGAAGTTCCGCCGCCAGCGGTGAAACTGGCCAAGGCGCCATCACCGATTCCAGCGCCGATTACCCAACCTGTGCCGGCCCCGGCGCCCGTCATCGCCCCGGTCATCGTTACGCCACCGATCGCTGCGCCGCTGGTCGCGCCTGCCGGTGAACGCAATGACGACGTGCTGGCCCACGCGCAATCGCACATCAATGCCGGTCGCTTCAATCAGGCCGCCGCGTTGCTCGAAGATGGCATCAAGCAAGAACCGCAACGCAGCGACCTGCGCCTGAAATTGATGGAAGTGTATGGTCAGCAGGGCGATCGCGATGCGTTCGTCGCTCAGGAGCGTCAACTGGTGGCCACGGGCGATAACTTCGCCCAGGTCGAGCAGTTGAAAAGTCGTTTCCCGGCCATGGCCCTTGCTGCCGCCGGTGGCATCGCGGCCGCCGCCATCGCCGCCGAACTCGACGCCCAGTACGTCAAGGAACTGCTGCTGGATGAGCCAGAAACGCCGGCCCCGGCTGAGGATGATCTCGACAGCGCGTTCGATCTGAGCCTGGATGATCTGGAAAACGCTTCGCCAGCCGTGGTCGCGCCGATCCCGGAACCGACGCCTGCGGCCGAGCTGGACGAATTCCCGCTGGACGACGATTTGAGCTTTGAGTCGGTGCTGCAACAGCAGACTGAAATCAAGGAAAACCTCGACGACCTGTCGGACTTCGATCTGGACCTGGACCTCGGCGCCGAAGCGTCGCCAGCCACTTTGGCCGAAGATGACTTCCTGCTCGACCTCGACGACGGCGTGAAAGACCTGCCGCCCGTCGAAACACCAACGCCGAACGAAGCCGCCCTCGACGATCTGGAATTGCCTGCGGATTTCGACTTGTCGCTGGCCGATGAAATGGACGTCGCTGAACCGAAAGACGCGTTCACCACTGAGCTCGACGACGTCAACGCCGAGCTGGATCGTCTGTCCCAAAGCATCGGCGAACCGAGCTTCACCGAAGCCGACGCCGCGGCATCGATGGATGACGAGCCTGAGTTCGATTTCCTCTCGGGCACCGACGAAGTTGCCACCAAACTCGACCTGGCCCAGGCCTACATCGACATGGGCGACAGCGACGGCGCCCGCGACATCCTCAACGAAGTCGTGACCGAGGGCGACGCCGGGCAAAAGACAGAAGCGCAGGAAATGCTCTCGCGCCTGATCTGATGCAACGGTGAGATGGAAAAAAACGGCAGCCCATAGAGGCTGCCGTTTTTGTTTGCGCGCGAATGCGAAGGCGTCAGGCCTATCGCCATCGCGAGCAGGCTCACTCCTACAGGGGCGAGGCTCACCCCAATACCCTGTGGGAGCCGAGCTTGCTCGCGATGGCGGTCTATCAGCCACCAAATTTGCCGAATGTGTCGGCCCCATCGCGAGCAAGCTCGGCTCCCACAAGTTATCTGTTGGACGGAATTCCAAGCCCCACCACAAATCCCCTGTGGGAGCTGAGCTTGCTCGCGATGGCGGTCTATCAGTCAACAAACTCGCTGAATGTGCCACCCCCATCGCGAGCAAGCTCGGCTCCCACAGGTTATCTGTTGGACGGAATTCCAAGCCCCACCACAAACCCCCTGTAGGAGTGAGCCTGCTCGCGATGGCGGTCTATCTGCCACTAAATTCGCTGAATGTGCCACCCCCATCGCGAGCAAGCTCGGCTCCCACAGGTTATCTGTTGGGCGGAATTCCAAGCCCCACCACAAATCCCCTGTAGGAGCTGAGCTTGCTCGCGATGGCGGTCCATCAGCCAACAAATTCGCTCAATGTGCCGGCGCCTTCGCGAGCAAGCTCGGCTCCTACAGTTGTTCTCCCGCAGGTTTTGCTTTGCCTCAACAATCGCCATCAACACCAGCGCAATCCCACTCACCTCTGGCGTCGCGAACCGGCGGCCTTATAATGCCCGCCTTTGCGTTTATCAGCAGGCTGTCACCCCTTGGCAAATATAGATAATCCGGCCGCCGAAATGGCGGCTGACGGTTTTTACCGCATCGCGTTGGGCGTCGAGTACAAAGGCTCGCGTTATCGCGGCTGGCAGCGGCAGGCTTCCGGTGTGTTGACCGTGCAGGAAACCCTGGAAAACGCCTTGTCCAAAGTCGCCGATTCGCCGGTGTCGCTGCATTGCGCCGGGCGGACCGATGCGGGCGTGCACGCCTGCGGGCAGGTGGTGCATTTCGACACCCAGGTCGAGCGCTCGCTGAAAGCCTGGGTCATGGGCGCCAACATCAATTTGCCGCACGACGTCAGCGTCAGTTGGGCCAAGGTCATGCCTGCGGATTTTCACGCGCGGTTCAAAGCCATCGCCCGCCGCTATCGCTACGTGATCTACAACGATCAGATCCGCCCGGCGCACCTCAACGAAGAAATCACCTGGAATCACCGCCCGCTCGACGTCGAGCGCATGGCCGAAGCTGCGCAATATCTGGTCGGCACCCACGACTTCAGCGCCTTCCGCGCCGGGCAATGTCAGGCCAAATCGCCGATCAAGCAATTGCACCATTTGCGCGTGAGTCGTCACGGCAAAATGATCGTGCTCGACATCCGCGCCAGCGCGTTCCTGCATCACATGGTGCGCAACATTGCCGGCGTGCTGATGACCATCGGGTCCGGCGAGCGCCCGGTGGAGTGGATGAAAGAAGTATTGGAGAGCCGCATTCGGCGTTCCGGCGGCGTCACCGCTCACCCGTACGGCCTGTATCTGGTGCAGGTCGAATACCGTGACGAGTTCCCGTTGCCCGAGCGCTACATCGGCCCGCACTTCCTGACCGGCTTCAGCGAACTTGACGGCTGACGCCCTCGAACGCATTTGTTACCATCCGGGACTTTCTCGGATTTGCCCTGAGGTTTTATCGACATGTCAGCCGTTCGCAGCAAGATTTGCGGGATTACCCGCATCGAAGACGCGTTGGCGGCAGTCGAGGCCGGGGCCGATGCCATCGGATTTGTGTTCTACGCCAAGAGCCCACGGGCAGTGACGTTCCAGCAGGCGAGGGCGATCATCAAAGCCTTGCCGCCATTCGTCACTACCGTGGGTTTGTTCGTCAACGCCAGCCGCTGCGAGTTGGGCGAAATCCTCGACGCCGTGCCGCTGGACCTGTTGCAGTTTCACGGTGACGAACCGGCCGAGGACTGCGAAGGCTGGAACCGCCCGTACATCAAGGCGTTGCGGGTCAAGGCCGGAGACGACATTCGCGCGGCGTGCGATGCCTTCCCGGGCGCCAGCGGCATTCTGCTCGACGCTTATGTAGAAGGCGTGCCGGGCGGAACCGGCGAAGCATTCGACTGGTCTTTGATACCGCAAGGCCTGAGCAAACCGATCATCCTCGCCGGCGGTCTCAACCCCGACAACGTCGCCGCCGCCATCGCTCGGGTCCGGCCGTATGCGGTGGACGTCAGCGGCGGGGTAGAGGCGAGCAAGGGCATCAAGGATCACGCAAAGATTCAGGCATTTATCAAAGCGATACGTGATGTGACGGCTGGCTAACTGCCGCCGTCCCAAAATGCACTGCGCTGCACAAAGCAGGCACGGCTGAGGGTTTTTGAGCGGTACGCAGGTCAGTCTCGCTGACCCGGCAACTCAACGATCATCGCCACACACATGAATTTAGCTCAAGGGCATACGCGGGGCTGCGAACCAAAGCGTTCGGGCCGCCGGTACTGGAGAAAGAAAGCATGAGCAACTGGTTAGTAGACAAACTGATCCCTTCGATCATGCGTTCCGAGGTCAAGAAGAGCTCGGTGCCTGAAGGTCTGTGGCACAAATGCCCGTCGTGCGAGGCGGTGCTGTATCGTCCGGAGCTGGAAAAGACCCTGGACGTCTGCCCCAAGTGCAACCACCACATGCGTATCGGCGCGCGTGCGCGTATCGACATTTTCCTCGACGCTGAAGGCCGTGCCGAACTGGGCGCGGACCTGGAGCCGGTTGACCGTCTGAAATTCCGTGACGGCAAAAAGTACAAGGATCGCCTGACCGCCGCGCAGAAGGCCACCGGCGAGAAAGACGCACTGATCTCCATGAGCGGCACTTTGCTGGGCATGCCAGTGGTGGTTTCGGCGTTCGAATTCTCCTTCATGGGCGGCTCTATGGGCGCCATCGTCGGTGAGCGATTTGTTCGCGCCGCCAACTACGCGCTGGAAAACAAATGCCCGATGATCTGCTTCGCCGCCTCCGGTGGTGCGCGGATGCAGGAAGCGCTGATCTCGTTGATGCAAATGGCCAAGACCTCGGCGGTACTGGCGCGTCTGCGCGAAGAAGGTATTCCGTTCATCTCGGTCCTGACCGACCCGGTCTACGGCGGCGTTTCCGCCAGCCTGGCGATGCTCGGCGACGTTATCGTTGGTGAGCCGAAAGCCCTGATCGGCTTCGCCGGTCCACGCGTGATCGAGCAAACCGTGCGCGAAAAACTGCCGGAAGGCTTCCAGCGCAGCGAATTCCTCCTGGAGCACGGCGCGATCGACATGATCGTGCACCGTCAGGAACTGCGCCCACGTCTGGGCAACCTGCTGGCACAAATGATGGGCCTGCCGACGCCGAAATTCGTCGCCGCGCCGATCGAGCCAATCGAGATTCCGCCGGTACCTGCCAACATATGACCCAACGTACCCTTGGCGAATGGCTCGCCTACCTTGAGCAATTGCACCCTTCGGCCATCGACATGGGCCTGGCGCGCTCGCAAGAGGTAGCGTCCCGCATGGGACTGGGCAAGCCGGCGCCACGGGTGATTACGGTCACGGGCACCAACGGCAAGGGTTCCACGTGCGCATTCGTCGCTGCATTGCTGCGTGCGCAAGGCCTCAATGTGGGTGTCTACAGTTCTCCGCACCTGCTGCGTTACAACGAGCGGGTGCAGGTCAACGGCGTCGAAGCCACTGACGCCGCGCTGTGCGAAGCGTTTGCGGCAGTCGAAGCCGGTCGGGGCGCAACGACCCTGACCTACTTTGAAATGGGCACGCTCGCGGCGTTCTGGCTGTTTCAGCAAGCCAACCTCGATGCCGTGGTGTTGGAAGTCGGCCTCGGCGGACGTCTGGACACGGTCAACGTAGTGGATGCCGACATCGCGCTGGTCACCAGCATTGGCGTCGATCACGTCGATTACCTGGGCGATACCCGCGAGTCCGTCGCCTACGAGAAGGCCGGCATTTTCCGCCAGGGCGCGCCGGCGCTGTGTGGCGATCTCAATCCCCCGCAACCTCTGCTGGACAAGGCGCGCGAGCTGGCTTGCCCGTTGTTTCTGCGTGGGCGCGATTTTGACCTCGGCATCACCGATTACCACTGGCAATGGCGCGGCGTTGACGCTCAGGGCCAGGTGGTCGAGCTGCGTGATCTGCCGTTGCTCGATTTGCCGATGGAAAACGCCGCGCTGGCGTTGCAGGCCTATTTGCTGCTCGGTTTGCCGTGGCAGCACGCGCAGATTGTTCAAGCGCTGCAAGCGACGCGCATCGTCGGCCGACTCGATCGCCGCCAGTTCAACTGGCACGGCAAGTCGCTGAATGTGTTGCTGGATGTTGGGCACAACCCGCACGCAGCGGAGTACCTGGCGCGGCGTCTGGCCAGTCGTCCGCCGAAGGGCAAACGCCTGGCGGTGTTCGGTTTGCTTGCCGACAAAGACCTTGATGGTGTTGTCGGCGAATTGAATGCTAGTGTCCAGTCGTGGGCCGTGGCGCCGCTGGATTCATCGCGAGCGCGGCCGGTCGAGGATTTACACGCGGCGTTGCAGAACCTTGGCGCGTCGGTAACGTCCTATTGCAGTGTGGCGGCCGCCCTGGAAGGGCAGTGCGCACTGGCGACGAGCGACGACGAGATTCTGTTGTTCGGATCATTTTATTGTGTTGCCGAGGCCCTTGAATGGCTGGCCCGGCGCTCCACGGAGGAAGCGGCAAATGGCTTTGCTGGATAAGTCGTACAAACAGCGCATGGTCGGAGCCCTGGTTCTGGTGGCGCTGGCAGTGATTTTCTTGCCGATGCTGTTCACGCGTCAGGATGAACAGCGTCAGGTCACGGTCGAGGCGCCATCCGCGCCGCAGGCCCCGGCGATGCCGCAAGTGCAGGTCGAACCGGTCGTTGTTCCCGAGCCGCAAGCCTTGCCGCAAGAACCAGTGCCGAGCGACGACGAGATTGCCGATCAGCAAGCCCCGTCGATGCCGATCGCGCCTGCGGCACCTGCCGCACCTGCTGCGCCCGTGGCTGCGGCCCCGGCACCGGCGGCCAAACCGGTTACGCCGCCACCGGCACCTGTCGCCAAACCGGCGCCAGCCCAGCCGATCGCCGCCGCCCCGGCAAAACCGGACACCACGCAAAGCCGCGTCGATGCCAATGGCCTGTCGGTCAGCTGGTCGGTGCAACTGGCCAGCTTGACCAGTCGTGCCAGCGCCGAAAGCCTGCAGAAATCCCTGCGCAGTCAGGGTTATAACGCCTACATCCGCACGGCTGATGGCAAGAATCGGGTGTTTGTCGGTCCGCTGATCGAGCGTGCCGAGGCTGATCGCCTGCGTGATCTGCTTGGTCGCCAGCAAAACCTCAAGGGTTTTGTGGTGCGCTTCCAGCCCGAACGCGGCTAACCGCCGCCCCTCCTGTAGCAGCTGCCGAGCCCGCGAGGCTGCGTCCGGGCGCGAAGCGGTCGTAAACCCGGCGCCCCCCGGTCGTACTAAATAGATCGCGGCAGCTGATTTTGCGACTGCTACGCAGCCGAACGCAGGCTTCGCCAGCTGCTACAGGGAGCAACGCAGCTAGACAAGGGTTGTGGCTATCACGCCGATTTGAAATGCACTGACAATCGCAGCTTACCGATAAGCATGGGCTCTGCTAAAATGCGCCGCCTTATCCGTCTGTAGGCTGCACTGTGCCATTTACCTGGGTTGACTGGGCGATCGTTGCAATCGTCGCCATCTCCGCATTGATCAGTCTGAGCCGCGGCTTCGTCAAAGAAGCATTATCGCTGGTGACCTGGATCATCGCAGGAGTCGTTGCCTGGATGTTCGGTGGTTCATTGTCCGAGTACCTCGCCGGATACATCGAAACGCCTTCGGCTCGTGTGATCACGGGTTGCGCCATCATGTTTGTCGCCACGTTAATCGTAGGCGCAATGATCAATTATCTTATCGGCGAATTGGTTCGCGTCACCGGGCTCTCCGGGACTGATCGATTCCTCGGCATGGCCTTCGGCGCCGCGCGTGGCGTGTTGCTGGTGGTTGTGGCGGTCGGGCTGTTGAGCCTGGGGCCGGTACAGCAGGACAGCTGGTGGAAAGAATCACAGCTAGTGCCAAAATTTTTATTGGTCGCAGATTGGTCCAAAAACCTGATTCTGGGGTGGAGCAGTCAGTGGCTTGCCAGCGGTATCAGCGTACCCGCTGAGATACCGTTCAAGGAGCAACTCTTGCCGTCGGCGAAAACGCCACAGTGAGTGTTGTTCAGTTCAGATCCATTAAGTAGGGGTTGCGTCGCATGTGTGGCATCGTCGGTATCGTCGGTAAGTCGAACGTCAATCAGGCGCTGTATGACGCGCTAACCGTGCTCCAGCACCGCGGCCAGGACGCTGCCGGTATCGTCACAAGCCATGATGGCCGCTTATTCCTGCGCAAGGACAACGGCCTGGTGCGTGACGTGTTTCATCAGCGTCACATGCAGCGCCTTGTCGGCCACATGGGCATTGGCCATGTGCGCTATCCGACCGCAGGCAGCTCGACGTCGGCCGAAGCTCAGCCGTTTTACGTCAACTCGCCTTACGGCATCACCCTGGCGCACAACGGTAACCTGACCAACGTTGAACAGTTGGCCAAGGAGATTTACGAATCTGACCTGCGCCACGTCAACACCAACTCCGATTCCGAAGTGTTGCTCAACGTGTTCGCGCACGAACTGGCCCAGCGCGGCAAATTGCAGCCGACTGAAGAAGACGTGTTCGCCGCCGTGACGGATGTGCACAACCGTTGCGTCGGTGGTTATGCCGTTGTCGCGATGATCACCGGTTACGGCATCGTCGGTTTCCGCGACCCGCACGGTATCCGCCCGATTGTGTTCGGCCAGCGTCACACCGACGAAGGCGTCGAGTACATGATCGCTTCCGAAAGCGTCTCGCTGGACGTGCTCGGTTTCACCCTGATCCGCGACCTGGCACCGGGCGAAGCCGTCTACATCACTGAAGACGGCAAGCTGCACACCCGTCAGTGCGCGAACAATCCTTCGCTGACTCCGTGCATTTTCGAACACGTGTACCTGGCGCGTCCGGACTCGATCATCGACGGCGTGTCGGTCTACAAGGCGCGTCTGCGCATGGGCGAAAAACTCGCCGAGAAGATCCTGCGCGAGCGTCCTGAGCACGACATCGACGTGGTCATCCCGATTCCGGACACCAGCCGCACGGCGGCACTGGAACTGGCGAACCACTTGGGCGTGAAGTTCCGCGAAGGTTTCGTGAAGAACCGCTACATCGGCCGCACGTTCATCATGCCGGGCCAGGCAGCACGGAAAAAGTCCGTACGCCAGAAGCTCAACGCCATCGAACTGGAATTCCGCGGCAAGAACGTGATGCTGGTCGATGACTCGATCGTGCGCGGCACCACTTGCAAGCAGATCATCCAGATGGCCCGTGAAGCCGGCGCGAAAAACGTCTACTTCTGCTCCGCGGCACCGGCCGTTCGTTACCCGAACGTCTACGGCATCGACATGCCGAGCGCCCACGAGCTGATCGCCCACAACCGTTCGACCCAGGACGTGGCTGACCTGATCGGCGCCGATTGGCTGATCTATCAGGACTTGCCTGACTTGATCGAAGCGGTCGGCGGCGGCAAGATCAAAATCGAAAACTTCGATTGCGCGGTGTTCGACGGCAAGTACGTTACCGGCGACGTCGACGAGGCTTACCTGAACAAGATCGAGCAGGCTCGCAACGATGCCTCCAAGGTCAAGACCCAGGCAGTCAGCGCGATCATTGATCTGTATAACAACTGAGTAACCACCGGCCTGTAACTGTGGGAGCGAGGCTTGCCCGCGAAGGCGGTGTCACAGGCAACAGTGATGTTGAATGTGGCGACCCCTTCGCGGGCAAGCCTCGCTCCTACAATAACGGGTGTTCCCTCCAGGCCGGTTTTGTATCTATCAAGAGCAAGGCAAGGAGTGACAGCATGAGTCAGGATTGGGATGCCGGTCGGCTGGACAGCGACCTCGATGGCGTAGCGTTCGATACCCTGGCCGTACGCGCCGGTCAGCACCGTACGCCGGAAGGCGAACACGGTGATCCGATGTTCTTCACTTCCAGCTACGTATTCCGCACCGCTGCCGATGCGGCGGCGCGCTTCTCCGGCGAAGTGCCGGGCAACGTCTACTCGCGTTACACCAACCCGACCGTGCGTGCGTTCGAAGAGCGCATCGCCGCGCTGGAAAGCGCCGAGCAAGCGGTCGCGACGGCCACTGGCATGGCCGCGATCATGGCGGTGGTGATGAGCCTGTGCAGCGCCGGCGACCACGTGCTGGTTTCGCGCAGTGTGTTCGGTTCGACCATCAGCCTGTTCGAAAAATACTTCAAACGCTTCGGCGTCGAAGTCGATTACGTGCCGTTGGCCGATCTGTCCGGCTGGGATGCGGCGATCAAATCCAACACCAAATTGCTTTTCGTCGAATCGCCGTCCAACCCGCTCGCCGAGTTGGTCGATATCGCCGAACTGTCGAAAATCGCTCACGCCAAAGGCGCGATGCTGGTGGTCGACAACTGCTTCTGCACCCCGGCGTTGCAGCAGCCGCTGAAGCTCGGCGCAGACATCGTTGTGCACTCGGCGACCAAGTTCATCGACGGCCAGGGCCGTTGCATGGGCGGCGTGGTGGCCGGTCGCAGCGAGCAGATGAAAGAAATCGTCGGTTTCCTGCGCACTGCCGGGCCGACACTCAGCCCGTTCAACGCGTGGATCTTTCTCAAAGGTCTGGAAACCCTGAACCTGCGGATGAAAGCGCATTGCGCCAACGCCCAGCAACTGGCCGAGTGGCTGGAGCAGCAGGACGGCATCGAGAAAGTCCATTACGCCGGCCTCAAGAGCCATCCGCAGCACGAACTGGCGCAGCGCCAGCAGAAGGGCTTCGGCGCGGTGGTGAGCTTCGAGGTCAAGGGTGGCAAGGAGGGCGCGTGGCGCTTTATCGATGCGACGCGGTTGATTTCGATCACCGCCAACCTGGGCGACACCAAAACCACCATCACTCACCCGAGCACCACTTCCCACGGCCGTCTGGCGCCGCAGGAACGTGAAGCGGCGGGCATTCGTGACAGCCTGATCCGCATCGCGGTCGGCCTCGAAGACGCAGCCGACCTGCAAGCCGATCTGGCACGCGGGTTGGCTGCCTTGTGATCGAGTTGTCCACGCCAAGCACCGGCAGCCATGGCCGCGTCGCACTGGTAACCGGCGCTGCGCGCGGCATCGGGCTGGGCATCGCGGCATGGCTGATCAGCGAAGGCTGGCAAGTGGTGCTGACGGATCTGGACCGCGCGCGCGGCTCGAAAGTGGCGAAGGTGCTGGGCGACAACGCCTGGTTTATCGCCATGGACGTGTCCAACGAAAGTCAGGTGGCGCTGGGCGTCGCCGAGGTCCTGGGGCAATTCGGGCGTCTGGATGCGCTGGTGTGCAACGCGGCAATTGCCGATCCGCACAACATCACTCTGGAAAGTCTGGATCTGGCGTATTGGAATCGCGTGCTGGCGGTCAACCTCAGCGGCCCGATGTTGCTGGCCAAGCACTGCGCGCCGTACCTGCGCGCGCACAACGGTTCGATCGTCAACCTGGCCTCGACCCGCGCCGGGCAGTCGGAGCCAGACACCGAGGCTTACGCGGCGAGCAAGGGCGGTCTGTTGGCGCTGACGCACGCGTTGGCGATCAGCCTCGGCCCGGAGATTCGCGTCAACGCGGTCAGCCCAGGCTGGATCGATGCGCGCGACCCGAGTGAGCGCCGTGCTGAGCCACTGACCGAAGCCGATCACGCGCAGCACCCGGCGGGCAGGGTAGGGACGGTCGAGGACGTGGCGGCGATGGTGGCGTGGTTGCTGTCGAGGAATGCCGGGTTTGTTACCGGGCAAGAGTTTGTGGTCGATGGTGGCATGACCAAGAAAATGATTTACACCGAGTGATTCGCATAGGCGCATACAGGTATTGAATGTGCCGCCGCCTTCGCGAGCAAGCTCGCTCCCACATTGAAACGCAATCCACTGTGGGAGCGAGCTTGCTCGCGAAGGCGGTCCCACCGTTGCTGATGCTGTTGCGAATGACACGATTTTGTCTTTTTCAGAAAAACTTCAATCCTGCTATTGACTTAGGTTCGCTACCTGCGTAAATTTCGCGGCCTCGGAGATGCAAACGGGTGATTAGCTCAGCTGGGAGAGCGTCTGCCTTACAAGCAGAATGTCGGCGGTTCGATCCCGTCATCACCCACCACTTCCGAGAGTCTTGCGCAAGCAAGATGGAAGCCTTTAAAAGCCTCCACCGACGCGCAGCGGTAGTTCAGTCGGTTAGAATACCGGCCTGTCACGCCGGGGGTCGCGGGTTCGAGTCCCGTCCGCTGCGCCATATTTTCCGAATCAGAGTCTTTTTCTGGTTCGAGATTGAAAGCCTCGAAGCTTCCAGTCAGACGAGTTACTTGGACGCAAGTCCAAAGCGATACGCAGCGGTAGTTCAGTCGGTTAGAATACCGGCCTGTCACGCCGGGGGTCGCGGGTTCGAGTCCCGTCCGCTGCGCCATATCTGCCTCAAGGCCCACTGAACGCCTTGGAGCTACGAAGAAAAGCAGTTGCTCATACCAGCGCTTGATTCGAGTCGATAGCAAAGACCCTGGTCGGAAGACCGGGGTTTTTTGTGTCTGCGATTTGGCTTTTCTTTCCTCGAATTCCCCTCTGCTTAATCTTTCTGCCCCGCCAACGCATAAAGCGCTTCCTTCGCTGCGCCGACATTAATTAGAATCACTCTCATTTGCGCTAACTCCTTGGCACAGGGCTTCTTGAAATGAGTGATGCAGCGATGCCGACGGGACACACTTTCCACGACCTGTACCGCGACCATCGTGGCTGGCTCGAAAGTTGGTTGAGACGCCGCATGGGCAATGGCCATGACGCGGCGGACTTGAGCCAGGACACCTTCCTGCGCCTGCTCGCCAGCTCGCAAAGCATTGCCGACCTGCAAGAACCCCGCGCCTATCTGGCCACCGTCGGCAAGCGCTTGCTGAGCAACTTCTACAAACGCCGCAGCCTCGAACAAGCCTATCTGAATGCATTGGCGCTGTTGCCCGAGGATTGCGTGCCGTCCCCGGAACAGCGCTGGATACTGCTGGAAACCCTGCAAGCGCTCGACGAATTGCTCGACGGTCTGCCACGCCCGGTCCGCCGCGCATTTCTCTGGAGCCAACTCGAAGGCCTTGGGTATCAGGAAATCGCCGAACGCCTGCAAGTCTCCGAACGCACGATCAAACGCTATATGGCCCAGGCCTACGAACACTGCTTGCTGGTGCAACTGTGATCGGTTCTGCACCCTCGGCCGAAACTCGCCAAATCATGCGGGCGGCTGCACGCTGGTTGGCGCTGGTCGAATCCGGTTCCGCCAGTGACCAGGACCGCGCCGATTTGCAGCGCTGGCGCGACAGCCACAGCACCCACGAACAAGCCTGGCAGAAAGCGCAAATGCTCCGCCAGCGTTTCGCCGATCTGCCGTCAGCCCTCGCCATGGCCAGCCTCGACCGACCGCAGCCAAGTCGGCGCACGGTGATCAAACGCGCGGTCGGTGCGGTGGCGCTGGTGCCGGCAGCGTGGCTGATCAGCCGGCAATTGCCGCTGGACGTCTGGAGCGCCGACCTGCGCACGGCGACCGGGGAGGGCAAAAAAGTCCAATTGACCGATGGCAGTTCGCTGCAACTGAACACCGCGAGCGCCGTAGACATCGATCTGAGCAAGCGTCTGCTGAAACTTGTCGAGGGCGAGATCGCGCTGAATGTGCCGGGGACTAAGCCGCTGACGATCCAGGCGCACTTCGGGCAGATTGTCGTCAGCCAAAGCGAAGTCTGCGTGCGCCAGGGGGCAAGCGGCTGCAAGGTTTCGGTGCTCAAGGGTGCGGTGCAATTGCAGCCTCTGCGCGGCCCGGTGTTTTCGCTGCGCGGTGGCCAGCAGGTCAGCCTGCTGGCGGCCGGTGCCGGCAACGTCGAGCCGTTTGATGTGCTGGCTCCCGGCTGGCGCGACGGTGTGCTGATGGCGCAGAACCAGCCGCTGGGCGATTTCCTGCGCGAACTCAGCAGCTATCGACCGGGCGTGCTGCGTTGGGAGCCGGAGCTGGAATCGCTGCGGGTCACTGGCAGTTTTCGTCTCGACGACACCGACCGCATCCTCGCGCTGCTGGCGGCGAGCCTGCCGATCGAGGTGCACTCGCGCACGCGCTATTGGGTAACGCTGCTGCCGCGCAAAAATAGTGTTTAACGCGTGTCCCCTTTTTTCGCGTCGCTGGTCATTCAAGGCAAGTGAAACGAAATCAGAGAGACTTTCAATGCCCGCAGTGATGCCCAGCAGTACACGTTCGGCTCCATTCCGCCTGCGCCCGTTGGTGCACTTGAGTCTGTTGCTGAGCCTGAGCGCCAGTCCATTCTTCATCACCACCGCGTGGGCCGACGACGGCTCCAAACGCAGTTATCAAGTTCCGGCGGGTAGCCTCAGCGCGGCGTTGATGCGGTTTGCCGGGTTGGCCGGGGTCAACTTGTCGGTCGACCCGGCACTGGTTGGCAGTCGCACCAGTCCGGGGCTGTCCGGTGATTTCGCGGTTGAAGAAGGTTTCGCCCGATTGTTGCAGGGCTCGGGCCTGCAATTGCAGGCAGTCGGCGATCAGGCGTACATCCTGACCCCGGCGCCGGAGGGCAGCAGCCTGCAACTGGCGCCCACCTCGATTCTCGGCGCGACTGGCGGCGTCGAGGGCGAGCCTTACGCTGGCGGCCAGGTTGCGCGGCGCGGTTCGCAGGGTTTGCTCGGCTCGAAAGATTTCATGGAAACCCCGTTCAGCATCACCACTTACACCGCTGAAGCGGTGAAGAATCTGCAGGCGCGGACCTTGGGCGATCTGGTGGCCAGCGATCCATCGGTTCGAGCGACCAACCCGGCGGGCGGGCGCTACGAGCAGTTCACTATTCGCGGGCTCAGCCTGTTCAATAGCGATGTTTCCTACAACGGTCTGTATGGCGTCCTGCCGACTTATACCATCGACATGGAAATGGCTGACCGCGTCGACATCCTCAAAGGCCCGAGCCAGTTGATCAACGGCATCTCGCCGCGCGGCAGCGTCGGTGGCGGCATCAACGTGGTGCCGAAACGCGCGACCGATGCGCCGATCACCTCGTTTACCGGCAGCTATGCGTCGAACAATCAGCTCGGCGGCGCCGTGGATATCGGCCGGCGCTTTGGTGAGGATGACAAGTTCGGCATTCGTTTCAACGGCGTGAAACAGTCCGGCGACACCGAGTGGGATCACCAGAGCGTCGACCGCGACATGGCTGTGTTGGGCCTGGATTTTCGCGGTGAACGGCTGCGCCTGTCGACGGATGTCGGGCACACCGAGCGCGACACCGACGCCCCGCAGGAGCGGGTGATTGTCGGCGCCAACGCCCAGGTGCCGCACGCCAGCGAGGTGCGGCGCAACTATGCGCAGGCCTGGAGCCAGGCGCGAACCAAGGACACGTTCGGCACGGTCAACGGTGAGTTCGACGTCAGCGATTCGGTGATGCTCTACGGCGGCGTCGGCGCGCGCAAAAGTAACCACGATTTTCTCCGGCATGCGGTTTCGATCACTAATGACCGCGGCGATTTCAGCGTGCAGCCGCGTGATTTCACCCGTGACGAAAACGTGCGCACCGCCAACGCCGGCGTGCGCAACTGGTTTCACACCGGCCCGGTCAGCCATGAGGTGAATCTGGCGGCCAGTTATTTTTATATGGATTTCGAGAACGGTGGCGCCCGTTATGCCGCGTCTCCGAGCAATCTCTACAACCCGGTGGCCACGCCGACGCCGAACAATCCGACGCGCCAGGATGCGAAGGTCTACACCGAAAACCGCTTCAGCGGCGTGGCGTTGTCCGACACCCTCGGCTTTTTTGATGACCGCGTATTGCTGACCCTCGGCGCACGCTGGCAGCGGGTGAAGGTCGACGACTGGTCGGACAACGTCAAGGGCGACACCGCTTACGACGAGGAAAAGGTCTCGCCATCGGGCGGCATTCTGTTCAAGGCCACCGACAAGCTGTCGCTGTACGCCAACTACATGGAAGGTTTGAGCCAGGGCAAAATCGCGCCATCGACCTCGGTGAACGAGGACGAAATCTTCCCGCCGTTTATCAGTCGTCAGGTTGAAGTCGGCGCCAAGTATGACGCGGGGCCGTTCGCGGTGACCGCGGCGGTGTTTCGCATCAAGCAACCGGCTTACGAGACCAACGCCAACACCCGCGTGTTCGGCCCGAACGGCAAACGCGAAAACACCGGCGCGGAAATCAGCATGTTTGGCGAACCGCTCAAAGGTGTGCGCCTGCTCGGCGGCGTGATGTACATCGACAGCGAGCTGAAGCAGACCACCAACGGCACCTTCGACGGCAATCGCGCACCGGCCACGCCGAAATACAACGTCAACCTGGGGGCCGAATACGATATTCCGAACGTTGAGGGCCTGACGCTGAGCAGTCGCGGGATCTATTCGAGTTCGCAATATCTGGACCAGTCCAACGTCAAGGAAATCGATGCCTGGACACGCCTGGATGTCGGCGCGCGGTATGCGTTCAAGGTCGACGATAAGCGCATCACCTTGCGCGGCAATATCGAGAACGTGGCGAACAAGCGCTATTGGAGTTCTGCGGGCGCGTCGGATGACAGCGAACCAGGGTTGACGCTGTCGACACCGCGCACGTATTTGCTGTCGGCGACTGTTGATTTCTGAGTTGGTTGGGTTTTTTGGGGGGGGGGGGTTGCTGGCGGGAGTGGGGGGTCAGGTAGCAGCTCAATGCTGGTC
>NZ_MKGS01000018.1:0-16278 GCF_002836905.1 Pseudomonas sp. 43NM1
CGGCGTGCTCAGTGGCTTGTACCTGTTCTGGCTCGGATTGCGCGCGATCCGCACTCAACGCGCCAGCGCTGACCAGCCGCAGGGCGCGGCGCGGCAGCCGTTCTGGCACGGCATTCTGTTCGGCCTGACCAACCCGAAAGCCTACCCGGTGGCTGTCGCGACGTTCACCGCGCTGTTGTCGAGCCGCGCCGAATTGCTCGAATGGTCGATGCTGCCATGGTTGATCTTCCTCAGCTTCATCGGCGGTTTGCTGGCCTACGCGATCCTGATTGGCATCGTCGGCGCGCGGCGGGTGCGCTCGATGTATCAACGCCATGAATTGCTGATCACACGCCTGTGCGGCGTGATGTTCATCGGCTTCGCCGTCAACGCCCTCGCGCATGCATTGCCCGGTTTGGTGACCAACAAGGCGTGAATAATCCACGGTTTGATCGCGCGATGTTCGTCACCGTTCGTCGCATCAAGCGGAGTTTTTTCTAAACCTTTGCCCGGTTTGGAATTCTCATCCTATGCGGGCTTTTGCTCGCCGCGATCAACACCAAGAGGAAGAGAATCATGCCTAACTCAAGAAACTCGAACTCGGGAAACTTTGCCAACGATCGAACCAAGGCGTCTGAAGCCGGTCGCAAAGGTGGGAAAACTACCACCACGACTGTCGACAAAGACCCTGCCAAACCCGATATGGGACGCAAAGGTGGCCAGAAATCCAAGTAGTGGATGACGGTAGTTTTGATTGAGAGGCGGGAGCGTAAGCTCCCGTTTGAATTTTTTCAGAAGGAGGGCGCGACCATGAGCCGGATGGCCACCCGTTTACGCAATGCCAGTTTTGCCATGTTACTGGGCCTGTGTGCCAGCAGTGCGTTTGCCCAGTCGCCAGCCGACTTCATCAACGATGCATCCGCCAAAGGCATGGCCGACATCGAAGCCAGCCGCCTGGCGCACCAGAAAACCGAATCCAAAGAGGTCAAGGATTACACGATCGTTGTGATCAACGACCGCACCACGGCCAACCAGCATCTGGCGAAAATCGCCAAGAAGCTCGACCTGCCCGTCGCCCCGCGCGAGGAAGTGGTCGACAAAGCCAAGGAGCTGATGCCGGAAGTCAAAGACGGCACGACCTTCGATCAGGCCTACGTCGCCAGCCAGGTGGAAACCACTCAGGAAGCCATCTCGCAGATCGAGCAGGAAGCGCAAAACACCGACGTTCCTGAGATCAAGGCGTTTGCCGAGGAAACCCTGCCGAAACTGCAAAATCATCTGCACATGGCCAAATCACTGCAGGCCAGCCGCTGATTTTTTTCGGCAAGACTCGGCGATAGACGCTAGGCGCTGCGGGTGACCGAAGTCACCCGCGAAGCCTGGTCAGCATTGATCAAATCGTGATTTTGGCTGATCGCCACTTGGCGGAACATCCATGGCGATGGTTTCGCTTTCGCCGATCTTGCGATATTGCTTCCTCAGCGCTTCCAACTGCTTCAAGTCCAGCGCCTCGAGCCCGAGCATCGCGTTCTGCGCATTCTTCGTTACACGCAGCAGCTCATCGATCTTCAAATGCAAAATATCGGTATCACGGTTCTGCGTGTTCTGAATCAGGAACACCATCAGAAACGTGACAGAGCGAGTTTCTGCGAGATCTTTGCGAATTTCATTGCCGTGTTCCTTATAGGGATGCGCCTTAGATTGGGACAGTGGCGGCGGCTCGAAAATTCTGTTTATTGCCTGCAAGGCGGTATGGTAGCGAACCGGTCGCCGGGCTCAGCCTGGGACGACTTTTCGACAGGAGAACGCAATGAGTTGGTCCGCCAAACAGTACGTCGCTTTTGAAGATGAACGCACCCGCCCGGCCCGCGATCTTCTCGCGGCGATCCCGGCCGTGGAGGCGCGTTCGGTGATTGATATCGGCTGCGGTCCCGGCAATTCCACGGAATTGTTGGTTGAGCGTTTCGCCGATGCCACGGTGCGTGGCGTGGACAGTTCCAGCGACATGATCGACGCCGCTCGCAAGCGCTTGCCATCGTTGCAATTCGACACGGTGGATATCGGCACCTGGAGCGAGCGCGGCCCGTTTGATGTGATTTTCGCCAACGCGGTGTTGCAGTGGTTGCCTGATCACGCGGCGTTGTTGCCTTCGCTGGTTGGCAAACTGAGCGAGGGCGGAAGCCTGGCGATTCAGATGCCCGACACCCTCGAGCAACCCTCCCATCGTTTAATGCGCGAAGTCGCGACCAGCGGACCGTGGGCCAGCAAGTTGGCGGACGCCGCCGGGCAGCGGACGGAAATTGCCAGCTCCAGCGACTATTACTCGATGCTGCGACCGCACTGCGCGCGCGTCGATGTGTGGCGCACGACTTATCATCATCCGTTGGCGGACGGGGCGTCGGGCGTGGTGGAGTGGTTCAAGGGCAGTGGCTTGCGGCCGTTTCTCGAGCCGCTGGATGCGGGCGAGCGAGCGGAATATTTGCAGCGTTATCTGGCGGCAATCGAACAGGCTTATCCGGCGTTGGAGGATGGTTCTGTGCTGCTGCCGTTTCCACGGTTGTTCATCGTCGCGACCCGTTAACAGACAATCGAGTTATCAGATCGAACTGCGCAAACTGTAGGAGTGAGCCTGCTCGCGAGAGCGGGTGTCAGCCAACATCTTATTGACTGACATGACGCCATCGCGAGCAGGCTCACTCCTACAGGGATTTTGGTGATTTTAATCGGCCGTCGATTTCAGCGCTCGACGGCCACCAACATCATCATCGGCCGTTCAAGCTCTTCTGCCAGCGCCGGTTGTGCCGCCACTTGCGCATCGCTCGGCCCCCATTCATTGACATGCCGGATCGTGAACCCCGCTGCGATCAACGTGTTCAGCAACGTTCCGACCGTGCGGTGCTGCTTGATCACACCTTCCGCCAGCCAGTTCGTCACGCGCTCACCTTCGAGCTGATAACTGTCCAGCGGCCAGCGCTTGCGACCTTCGCTATCAATCAACCAACCCGGATTGCGCGGCGCCATGAAAATCGGATGTTCGATGGAAAATACAAACCGTGAGCCCGGTTTCAGCGCCGCATAAACCTTAGCGAAAAGTCCCGCAAGATCCTTGATGTAATGCAGCGCCAGCGAACTGTAGGCCAAATCAAAACTACCCTCGGCCAAATCGAGATGCTCAAGATCGGCGCGGGCGTATTGAATGTTGGCGGCGGACGTTGTGTTGCGCGCCTGCTCCAGCATCTTCTCCGACACATCGAGACCGAGCACGCTGTGCGCACCGTGCTCACTGGCCCAACGACTGAACCAGCCATAACCGCAGCCAAGATCGACAACTTTCAGACCTTGCATCGGCGGCAACAAGGATTGCAGCGCCGGCCATTCCGGCGCTGCATCCAAACCACCCAGCGAACGGCCCATCTGGCTGTAACCCTGGAAAAACTCCGGATCGTCGTAAATGTTTTGCGTCATGTTTGCGTTGCTCTGTTGAGTTCGTCACGGGCCGCACCGAGTGTGCGGCCGATTGGTTTCCCTCGAAGAGTGATGGCGCGTATTCGTCGATGGCCGCGCAGGAGGAGGGTGGTTGCAGATGGTCCGCATGCTAATGCGGCGGGCGCGAAGTGCAAACAAGAGGTGCGTTATAGAAATGTAAGCAGCGTTTCGGAGGCGGTCGTTGATGCCTCAAAAATCCTCTGAATCTGACGCTAAACCTGTGGCGAGCGAGCTTGCTCGCGTTGGGCTGCGCAGCGGCCCCAAAAAACGGATCGCTGCGCAATTCAGCGCGAGCAAGCTTCCTTCACTTTGGCAAGATATGTGAACTTTAGTGAGACGCGAATTTCCATTGCTTGAGAGTGAAGCCGCCTAGCTTTCAGCCCGATAAACGGCTCTCGCAACAGCAAGCCAGGAAGTTGAATGTGAAGACCTTGTCCCCCAAGACCTCCCTACGCCGCGCCGTTACAGGCCCGATGCTTTTTCTGTTTATTCTCGGCGACGTTCTCGGGGCAGGCGTTTATGCGCTTGCCGGGACAATTGCGGGGGAGGTAGGTGGCGCAATATGGGTGCCTCTGCTCATCGCTCTGTTTTTCGCGATGCTTACTGCCGGTTCTTATGCAGAGTTGGTGACAAAATATCCCCACGCGGGCGCCGCATCGGTTTTCGCAGAGAAGGCGTTCCGGTCTCCGCTCATTTCTTTTCTCGTTGGCTTTTGCATGCTATCCGCAGCTGTCACGAGCGCGGCGGGTTTATCGCTGGCGTTTGCGGGTGATTACCTGGCGGCGTTCATTCATGTGCCGCCTCACATTGCGGCGCTGCTGTTCCTTATCGTTATCGCGCTCCTGAATGCAAGGGGGATTAAAGAGTCATTGGGAGCCAACCTCGTGATGACAGTCATTGAGCTGTCAGGTCTTCTATTGGTCGTTGTTGCCGCTGTTTGGTATTTCAGTACAGGCGAAGCGGATTTGGGTCGCAGCCTGGAATTCAAGCCGGGGATCAGCCCGATGTTAGCGGTTTTGGGTGCCGCGTTGATCGCGTTCTATTCCTTCGTAGGATTCGAAACATCCGCCAATCTCGCGGAAGAAATTCGAGACGTTCGTAATGTTTACCCGCGCGCATTATTTGCCGCATTGCTAACCGCCGGAGTCGTCTACATGGCCGTCGGCGTCGCGGCATCTTCCGTACTGCCCATGGAAAAACTTGTGGCGACCTCGGCTCCCCTTCTTGAAGTGGTTCGGGCGTCAGGTTTAAACATTCCGCCTCGCGTCTTCGCCTTCATTGCACTGATCGCGGTAGCCAACGGCGCGCTGTTAACCATGATAATGGCGAGTCGCCTTACTTATGGCATGGCCTGTCTAGGGCTTTTGCCGAACGCCTTGAGCAAGGTGCTGCCTCAGCGACGCACCCCCTGGGTCGCGGTCATCGCCACTACCCTTGTAGCAATCGCACTCACGTTGACGGGAACGCTAGCTACATTGGCCGAAACCGTCGTCCTGCTCCTGCTGTTCGTGTTTCTCAGCACTAATCTATCTGTGTTAATCCTGCGTCGTGACGAGGTGGCGGAAAATCACTTTCGGGTGCCTACGTGGGTTCCGGTACTTGCTATCGTCTCTTGCCTGGTACTACTCAGTCAGCAAAGTCTGGAAACATGGATGCGGGGAGGGGTCTTGATCCTGATAGGCATGCTGCTTTTTGTCTGTTCAAGAGTGGCAATGCCGGCGCCAGTGGAGCCTAGCTAGTCTTGTAAGCGCTTTCCCTCTCTATCGCAGCGTGAAACTTGTCGAAGTTATACGAGTGCCGGTTGGGCGCAGTTGTATCGGGTGCGTCCAATGCCTCGGATCGTCGATTCCAAGGACACTGGAACACCACCCGATCAATCGTCTGGCATGGCTGCATACCTGAACGTCGCCTCGAGTGGGTGAGCACACCTACTCAATCCGCGTGCTACAGATTGCTCACGGACGGGAAGCAACCTCGTCCAGGTGCCGCAGCAGTGCCAGTGGATCCTCGTAGACGCGGAGTGCACCAGCACGTTCAAGCTCTCCTGTGTCGTAACCACCAGAAAGCAGCCCTATACCGGTGGCCTTACAGCGGCGTGCGGCTAGCATGTCCCAGATGGCGTCGCCGATCACCAGGCAATCTTCGATGGGTACATTGAGTTTGCTTGCAGCGGCGAGGAAAAGGTCTGGATCGGGCTTGCCATACTTGACGTCATCACGGGTGATGAGATTGATCTTCGAGATATCCAAGCCCAATGCCTTCAGATTTATTGCTGCAGTATCCATCCCACCGCTGGTCGCAATACACCACTTGAGCTGCTCGCGGTTCAAGGTATCGAGAAGCTCGACAGCGCCAGGGAGAGCGGTTATCTGGCCCTGCAGATCCTTGTAGGCTTTATCATGTTTATCGCTGAGCCTTTTGGCCTGGTCGGGTGTGATTTCCAGGCCGGTCTCACGGGCTAACGTCTTGAGCATCAGCCCGCCGCTCATACCGATCTTTCTGTGAATTCGCCACATGGCCAATGGAATGTCTTCGGAATCCAATGCTGTCTTCCACGCAAAGACATTCTGGTAAACGCTATCAGTCAACGTGCCATCCAGATCGAATATGAATGAGGTTTGCTGGCGCATGCGTTGCACCTCCATTAGGCAAAGTTCAAGTAATAGATGTCGCATATTCGAAATATTGGTCGCATCGAATATCAAGCGGTACTAGCTTTAATCTTTAAGTCTTTCCAAGTCGGCTGGGCCGGGTTCCACACGTGATTCGTCGCTGAGGATTTGATCTTCCCTAACGACTCGTTCGTCATCTGTTAAACCTGTTTCTGACACGTCTGGGACGAGAGCAGAATCCTCCAGTGCTTTACTTTTTTTTGATGAAACGGAGCTTTTTTCAGTCATGAGATTTCTCCTCGCCTCTCAAAATTCAAAGTGCTCAATTTTTCGAAAGCATATGGTCTGAGTCGTTCCGTCTTTCGCGAATCATCGAAGCGGAGAACCAGCCAAGCAGGGATGCCACCGCCGTCTGCTTCCGCTTTCTCGTTGAGGGTTTTTCAGCGCGAACAGATGTTGGTTGGGGAATACTGGCTCACCAGTGGGGTCAAGCTCATCGTAATAAAACTGCTGTCCTTCCAGCCAACCTATGGCCGTCATCAATTCGGGGCCAAGGTAATATTTCCCGTCGAGGAAGAAGCCTGGGAAATGTCGCCAATCTGTGTAGCCTTGCTTGAGAGTTGCGAGGCCCAAGCTATGAAGATTTTGGAAAATCTCGTCACGGCGCTGAGACGCCTCATGCACCGCATGACTCTCGGTAGGCTGCGGTAAAAATGCGCACTCAAGGCGGGGGGCGTATGAATTGCTCAAATCCCTTTAGCACCGAGCTTATGAATACCTTCATCTTTGCTACCTCGAAGTGCTGGCGCCTGTCTATCTGACTGATGCCGAGTGGGATTATTTCCAGCAACCATCACCTACAGCGTTGAGTGCTCAGCGCCGTTGACCAGATATCATGATCGCACCGCGAGCAGCGTGCTTGTTGCCCTGCCTGAATAGATTGTGCAAAGCCACAACTCACGCAGCAATAAAGTCCCGTGGCGGGCACTTTTATGAACTCCGCACGATGCTCTAAAGGTAGGACTGACATACCAGGTCGAACGTCTTCTGGATCGTAAAAATAAAGACTGATGTCGCCATCTGTTTCCATAAGCGCCAATCTGACTTGGCCCAAGTGCTCAACGCCCCGTTGTCGAAGCTCCATCAATATTTCACTTGATGAAATATTCAGCTTCTCCAAAGATTTAGGTTCATACAAGCCGTTGCGTATGACGGTTACAGGAAGACCATCTATCCATGCTTCAAATTTCTTGCTTTTTGTCATGATCAAAACGGTCATGCGATAGAGCAGCAACAGTGTGAGGAAAACGACTGCGACAGGCAGCAGTGGTACGTCATGGTAGAAAGACACGTCTCCGGCAGCGGAGCCCAACGTCAAAATCACGACCAACTCGAAAAGTGAGAGCTGTCTTATCCCGCGTCGGCCACTTGATTTTAAAAATAAGAAAACGGCAAGAAAGGCAAAAGTTGCCCGAAACCCTACCTCTAGCAAAAATGATATTGGAAACTCATCTATCAACATCCGTTGAATATCAAAGGGAGACATCATCACCTCTTTTTGTTGTTTTTCAGACAATCATTGAATTGTGCGCGTGCTGCCCGTCTTTGTCGTTACATCCTGTGACTAGCTCCACAGCGGCGATGAGCACAGGCTAGTCGTGGAATGTAAAGCTTTAATAGACGAACCTTAGCTTCGATTCACCAAAGAATGGTGAGCCAGTTTGCCTAATCCGTTACTCACTGGAAGGCTTACTCGCGCAGGCGCGGAATCAGCATCTGTTGATGCTTCTCGCTTCGCTGACGCGGATTTTATAATCCCGTAAGGTGGGTAAGGGTCCGACCTGCGGGCAGTTGCATTACTCCTTGCATAGCTTTATCACCTCTTGAAGGGATTACTGTTCAGTTGCGCGAGAGCAACTTGATGGCTGCCGCGCCATAAACTACCGCGAGCGCTCCCTCTATCTGCGCAAGCGGGTTCTGCGTGACCGAAGTTTTGCCAGTATCGAGCCTGTGGTCGACCTGTATAACGCGATCAGCATTGAGTACGCGATACCGGTAGGTGGCGAGAACGCGGCAGCGTACGTCGGCTCCCCTCGCCTTGTAGTCGCCGACGGTACCGAAGTGTTTGACACTACAAAGGGTGGCGCGCCGGCCCTCGAGTCTCCTGAGCCTGGCGAGGTCGTCTGGCGGGATGATGAAGGGGGCACTCTTCTCTACGGATTCTTTTTTTTGCGCAAAAAAAAGCCCGCGATGGGGTGCGGGCCGGGAATCACTAAAGGAGCTGACACAACCGTACACCTGCAAATGTGAAATTATCGTGACGGGTGTAGCACGGTTGGATCGGTGGAAAAATCAAATAGCGTTGCTGGAATGGTCATCCGCAAGTGGCAAAGTCGGGTGGTAGTAGATCGAGTTGTTGAACTGGGGGGGGCTGAGAAGTACGGCATCTTTAAAGATCCGATCATTATCCCTCTGGCGGCAGAGAGATTCTGGTTCTATTACCTATCGCCGCTAGCGGACTTTGGGTTAGCCAAGTTTGACAAAGCGCAGAATCGATTACGCACCGGTCTTTTGGCTTGTGGTGACAACGGGGGAGGGGGAGGGGCGAACTGGTTTTGAGTTGCTTGGCGGTAGTAGCAATATTGGCTAGAAGGCCCGGAATTGCTGCGCCTGATTGGAGCGGGTAGAGGGAATCGAACCCTCAACTAAAGCTTGGGAAGCTTTCGTTTTGCCACTAAACTATACCCGCTTGGTCGAGCTCTTTACGCACTTGGGGCAAGGGCCGATTAAGAACCCTCGTTATCAGCTTGGGAAGCTGGAGTAACGCCATTATTTGACACCCGCTCAGAGCGGCTGACTTTGTACCAGATGTGCGCGCGGAAGTGAAATTTTTCTTTGTGCTTGATGACTTTAGCTCGGCTGACACACCGTGAAACCGAGTGACGGCCATTCGCGGGCAAGCCTTGCTCCTACGGGGTGGTGGTGACCCGGGGGGAGCGCAGAGCTTGCTCGCGATGACGCGGTTTCAGATTGCCAGCGCATGGTGCTCCTGAACAAATTGGTAGCGCGGTCGGCTGGCGGCTTGCGCCGGTTTCAGGAAGCCCAGCAAGGCGTTTTGGCTGTCTCGGCAGGCGGCTTTGTGTTCCATGTCGAGGAAGTGCCCGGTCGCTTGCAGGGTGCTGAACGTTGCGTGTTGCACGTGGTTGGCGAAGAGCCGGGCGCCGGCGGCGGCGGTGTATTCGTCCCATTCGCCGTTCATGAACAGCACCGGCACGTTGATTTTTTCCGCAGCCTTGAGGAAGCACTGGCGGTCGCTGTGCAGCAGGTCGCTGATGTGGAAGTGCATCTGCCCGTATTCGTGCGCGGCCAGGTTGCTCACATGGCGATAGTTGAAACGCTTGAACAGTGACGGCAGGTGTTTGCCGATGGTGCTGTTGACCAGGTTGCCGACGCGGTCGCCGTCGCGGCTGCCGAGGTAGTCGACACCGCGTTCCAAGTAGTCGCGCATCGGCTCGTTGATCTCCGGCGAGAACGAGCTGATCACCGCTTTTTCGATGCGTCGCGGCCGTTGGGCGAGGGCGACGAGGGTCGCGGCGCCGCCCCAGGAAAACGACAACACGTGCTCGGCGGCAAAGTGGTCGATCAGCTCCAGCAGAATCTGTCCTTCGACCTCTTTTGTCAGCAATTTCTCATGGCGGTTGTGGGCTTTGGACTTGCCCGCGTAGGGCTGGTCGTAGCAAACCACGTTGAACTGCGGGTGAAGGTTTTTCACGGTCTGAGCAAACGACGCAGTCGTGGCCATCGAGCCGTTGACCAGAATAATGGTCTTCTCTGCGGCGTCTGCGCGATAGAACTCCGTGTAAACCCGGTACTGCCCCTGAATATCCAGCACAGCGATTTCTGGCCTCATGTCGTAAGACTCCTGGCAAGCGGGTATGCGCGCAAATGAGATTGCACGAGCTTTGTGACAGGTAGGCATACGCCTCGAATTTGCAGGCCCATGTCGATCCGGTAAGGCAGGTCGACGGGTATTGTTATTGGCGGGCAGTCTGCCGGGGAACAGCGGAACCTGAGGGTTCTCTACCGGCAAAAAGTTTCTTAGAAGTATGTTGTGACTCGTCGGTCACATTTCGGCCGACGACCTGATTCAAGCAGGGGCGACGCGGTCACGCAAGTGGCATCGGTAAATTGTTCGACAACTTCTGCTGAGCGGTCGCCTGCTTAGATCAAATGGATCTCTTCGGTGCGCAGTGCGCGATACTCGCCCGGTTTTAGCGCGTTATCGAGCAGCAGCGGGCCCATGCTTTCGCGGTGCAGGCGCAGCACCTTGTTGTCGAAATGGCCGAACATGCGCTTCACCTGATGGTAACGACCCTCGACGATGCTCAACCGCGCCGACTTCGGTCCGAGCAGCACCAATTCGGCAGGTTGCGTGGTCAGGTCCTCGAACGCGAAGTACAGCCCTTGGTTGAAGGTGACTGCATACTCCGGGCCGATTTCCTGTTCGGTTTCCACGTAATAGACCTTCGGCAGTTTGGTCTGCGGCTGAGTCAGGCGCCGCGACCAACTGCCATCGTTGGTGATGATCATCAGGCCGGTGGTGTTGAAATCCAGGCGCCCGGCGATGTGCAGGTCGTCCTTGTGCGGTTCGTCGATCAGGTCGAGCACCGTTGGGTGTTGCGGATCGCGTGTGGCGCTGACGCAGCCGGGCGGTTTGTTGAGCATGAAGTAACGCGCCGGTTTGCCGATTTGCAGCACTTCGTCATCGACTTCGACGCGGCTGAATTCCAGCACGTCGGCGTGCGGGTCACTTACGACTTTTCCGTCAACGCGCACGCGTTTTTCCACCAGCAACAGACGAACCTGCTGACGGTTGAAGCGCGGCAAGTTGCTGAGGAAACGGTCTACACGCATCGGTTAAAAATCGGACAGAAAAGGGGCGCGCATCTTACGTGATCGGCCGGGCGGCTGCTTGCAGCTGCGCCTCGACTTGCGCGCAACGCGGGCACAGACAGGAAATATCGCGCAGCTGCGCCGGCAACGCTTCGAGGACCGCCGGATCAATGCTTACGCCGTAACACCAGCAGGCGCGATCGGCGGTTCTTGGGTCGGCCAGGCTGCAGTCGTTGGGCGCGCCGCAGGCCGGGCAGTGATCAGGTTTGTTCATTGAGTCATTGTTCAAAAGTCATTTATAAACCGAGTGGGGCATTTCCACGCAGGTGCGGTTACGCCCGGCCTGTTTGGCGCGGTACATCGCATGATCGGCCCGGGACAGCAGCGTGTGCAAGGTTTCATCCGGCTGCAACGTCGTCAAACCGATGCTGACCGTCAGACGCAGGTCGTCACCGTTGTAGGCATAACGCTGATCCTGCACATGTTGACGAATTTTCTCGGCGATTTTCTGACCGGTCTCACCGTCGGTATCCTTCAACAGCACGATGAATTCCTCGCCGCCCCAGCGACAGACGATGTCGGACTGGCGCAGGCAACTCTGCAAGTCGCGGGCGAAGCCGATCAACACCTGATCGCCGGCGAGGTGACCATAGGTGTCGTTCAATGCCTTGAAGTGGTCGAGGTCGAGCAACATCGCGGTCAGCGGTTTCGGCTCGCGCTCGGCTTCGTGCATGGCTTGCGCAGCCAACAGGTCGAAGCCACGGCGGTTGGGCAATTCGGTCAGGCTGTCGAGGGTTGCCTGAGCCTGGATCTTGCCTTGATAGCGGCTGACCACGCGGTTGAGCAGGACCAGCACCACCAGCGTCACGAGCAGGCAGATCAGCAGGTTGAGGTACAGCGACTGGCGGATTTCACTCAGCGCGCCGTCCTCGCGTTTATCGACGAACAGGTACCAGTTCAGCTCGGGAATAAACCGCACGTTGAGGAAATGGCCCTGGCCGTGCACGGAATATTCGTAGCTGCCGCTGTGCGGTTTCGGCAATTGGCTGACCAAGCCCTTCATACTTTCGAGTTCGCCCAGGCTCTGCCCGGCGCGCGCACCTTGCGGGCCTCCCTCGGCGCCGGTCAGCACCAGTCGGCCGAAGGTGTCGACGAAGTAAACGCTGCGTTGATAACGCTGCTGATACTTGTCGATCAACTTGATCACCGCATCCACCGTCAGCCCGACGCCCGCCGCGCCGATGAAGCGGTTGTTGTAGTCATAGACTTTGTAATTGATGAAAAACGTCAGGTTGTCCTTGTTCGCCAAGTCCGGGTCGACGTTGATTTCGTAGGGCTCGGCCATGTCGCGCACGCGGAAATACCAGGCGTCGCGCGGTTCATCGGCGCGGATCTGCTTGAGCACGCCTTTGGCGTGGTAATAGGTCAGGCTGCTATTGGAGACGAAAAACGCCGTGTAGGCGCCGTAATGGGTCATGACCTCGTTGAGGTAGCGGGTCATTTGCTCGGGATTGTGCTCGCCGTTGACCACCCAATCGCGCATGAACGTGTCGCGCGACATCATCGAAGAAATAAGGATCGGTCTGACAAGGTCTTTCTGGATTTCCGAATAAACGGTGTCGGACGTCAGAGGCAATTCGGTGTTGACGATGTTGTCGCGGATCGACGCTCGCGAGGCGTAATAACTCAGAAACGAGGTGGCGAGGAACCCGGCCCCGAGCAACGCAATCAGCGTCAGGACCAACGAACGTTGGGAATACAGCGGCGAGCGAAGCGGCATGGGCGGTTCCGTTGGCAATGACCCGATGGCAAGCATTCTAGTGGCATGGCGCGCAAATAACTGCGCAATAACGCGTGGCTATTTGCCCCTCCAACACGCTGTATTCATGCCGAGAATGAAAAACCTTTCATCGGCGACATGTTTCAACGTGTTTCAACAGCGCACCAGATTCTGAAATCGATGTCTGATCTTTCGACAGTCGCCAACAATTGACTGTTGCCTGCCAGCGTCGCTGGTTTGGTCACTCGCGGTCCAGGAGGCCGCCATGTATCGCCGAATTTTTCTGCTGGTCGTGTTGAGTTTTTCCCTTGGCGCATGTGTTCCCTATTCCTACGGAGAAGGAGGCAGCTACTACAGTTCTCAGGTCTACTCATCCCCCGCACCGGCTTATTACTCGGGCGGTGGCAGCTATTACGCGGCTCCACGCTATTACCAACCAGCACCGCGTTACTATCAGCCGGCTCCGCGTTACTACTCGGCGCCGCGTTATTACCAGGCGCAACCGCGCCATTACCAAGCGCCACCGCGCTATTACCAGTCGCAGAACCGTGGCTGGCAAGGACATGATCGAGGTGGCTGGGATGGCCGCCACCGGGGCAACTGGGACAACGACCGGCGCGGCGGCGGCAGAGATCATCGCGGCGGACGCGGTGACCACGACGGCCGGGACGGTCGCGGTGGCCGAGGCAATCACCGTTAATCGACGGATACAAAAAAGCGGCGCATCAAGCGCCGCTTTTTTTTGCGTGGATTTTCAGTAATCAGTCAAATCCGCCAGCGGATGCCGCCCCTCCCACACCTTGTGAAAGTGCGCCTCTACCACCGCATCCGGCACGTTGTTGATGTCCGGCCAATGCCAATGCGGCTTTTGATCCTTGTCGATCAACCGCGCGCGCACGCCTTCGCTGAATTCCGGGTGACGGCAGCAATTGAGGCTCAGCGTGTATTCCATCTGAAAAACCTCGGCCAGCGACAAGTGCCGCGCGCGGACGATTTGTTCCCAGACCAGATGAGCGGTCACCGGCGAGCCCTCGCTCATGGTTTTCGCGGCGCGGCTGAGCAGTGGATCACTGGTATCGCGCAACGCAGCGATGGCTTTCCAGGCACAGCGCACATCGCTGACATCCAGCAATTCGTCGATCTGCGCGCGGCGCGGCAACCATTGCGCTTCAGGCATCTGCGCCGTGGCTTCCTGCTGCAAGGCTTTGAACAGACTGTTGAGTTGCATCGCGGTCTGTTCCTGCCAATTTAACTGCAGCAAACCTTCGATCAGCTCTTCTTGCTGCTCGTCGAGCAGGAAGCGGTCGGCGAGGTCGAGATCGATGGCGTCCCGCGCATTCATGTGCGCGCCGGTCAAACCGAGGAACAACCCGAGCTTGCCCGGCAGCCGCGACAGGAACCAACTGGCGCCGACGTCCGGGTACAAACCGATGCTGATTTCCGGCATCGCCAAACGGCTGCTCGGCGTGACAATCCGCGTGCTCGCGCCTTGCAAAAGGCCCATGCCGCCGCCAAGCACGTAACCGTGGCCCCAGCAGATCAGTGGTTTTGGGTAAGTGTGCAGTTTGAAGTCGAGGCGGTATTCCGCGGCAAAAAATTGCGCGGCCAGTGGCGGCACTTCGCCGGGATGGTTGCGGCAGGCTTCGACCAGGCTGCGCACTTCGCCGCCGGCGCAGAAGGCTTTGGCGCCGTTGCCGCGCAGCAGGACGCAGACGATTTGCGGTTCTTTGGCCCACGCGTCGAGTTGATCGCGCAGGGCGTTGATCATCGGCAGGGACAGGGCGTTCAGTGACTTTTCGGCATCCAGGCTGGCGATGCCGATGCGCGCGCCGTCGGTGCCGGTGAGTTCTTCGAAGTGCAGATTCATCGTGACCTCGATCGGGAATTTGAGCGTTCAGTATGATCGCTGCTCAGGAAAGTGCCGGATGTGCGTCAGATCAATTGACAAGCCTGCCCAGCTTTCCTAGGGTTCGCCCCATTGATTTTGCCGGGTATGACCATGACTGCTGACGACCGTATCAAACTCGAACCGAGCTGGAAGGAGGCACTGCGTGCTGAGTTCGACCAGCCTTACATGGCAGAGTTGCGCGCTTTCCTGCAACAGGAACGCGCGGCGGGCAAGGAGATCTACCCGCCGGGGCCGATGATTTTCAACGCGCTCAACTCGACGCCGCTGGACAAGGTCAAAGTCGTGATCCTCGGCCAGGACCCTTACCACGGCCCGGGTCAGGCGCATGGTTTGTGTTTTTCGGTGCAACCGGGCGTGCCGGCGCCGCCGTCGCTGGTGAACATCTATAAAGAGTTGAAACGCGACCTCAACATCGACATCCCGAACCACGGTTATTTGCAGAGCTGGGCCGATCAGGGCGTGTTGATGCTCAACACCACCATGACCGTCGAACGCGCCAACGCAAACGCGCACAAGGATAAAGGCTGGCAGTTTTTCACTGATCGGATCATTGAAGTGGTCAGCGCACATCAACCGCATCTGGTGTTCATGCTGTGGGGCGCGCATGCCCAGAGCAAACAGAAGCTGATCGATGCGACCAAGCACTTGGTGCTGACCTCGGTGCATCCGTCGCCGCTGTCGGCGTACCGCGGGTTTCTGGGATGTGGGCATTTCAGTCGAACCAACAAGTTTCTCGAACAGAATGGCGAAACGCCGATCGAGTGGCGCTTGCCGCCGGTTTGATTGGCTTGCTGCCGCCGGTTTGATTGGCTTGCCGGTCCCTTGTGGCGAGGGGGCTTGCCCCCGTTGGGACGCGCAGCGGCCCCTCTTTCAGGTTTGTAAAAGTCATCGCCTGAAAAAGGTTCACGACTGCTGCGCAGCCGAACGGGGGCAAGCCCCCTCGCCACAAGGTTCGATCAGGGCTGGGGCTGCTCCGGCAACCGATTCCAATACCTGAACAACGGCTCCGCCAGAAACAGTACAAACAGCAATCGCATCACCTGCATCGCCGTCACCAGCGGTACCGAGAGTTGCAGGGTTTCTGCGGTCAGGCTCATCTCGGCAATCCCGCCGGGCATCATGCCCAGCGTCAGCGAACGCAAATCCAGGTGCGTCAACGCGCTCAATCCCAATGCCGCCGCTGTGGCGATCAACATGGTCAACACCGTGCCGATCAACGTGCGGCCCATAAACGACGGCGCGCGCCGGAAAAACTGTCGATTGAAGTGACAACCCAGGCCGCTGCCGATCAGCCATTGGCCGATCTGGCTGCCGCCGTCCGGCAAACTGATGTGCAAATCCCAACCGATGCTCACCGCCGCACTCACCAGCAACGGCCCGAACAGCCACGGATTGGGTTGCCGTAAACGCTGCCAGGCCCAGGCGAGCAGGGCGCCCGCCGGGAATAGAATCGCCAGCCATTGCCAATCGACGGTGCCCGCGTGAGAGATCGGCGTGCCGTCGCCGAGCAAATATTTGAACGCTGCCGGCACACACAACACCACCACCAACACCCGCAAACTCTGCCCCGCCGCGACCCGGCTGAGCACCGCGCCGTTGCGCGCGCCGAGGTTGACCAT
>NZ_MKGS01000019.1:0-15922 GCF_002836905.1 Pseudomonas sp. 43NM1
ACCTGCGGCGCCGAGTCGAACCAGGGTTTGAAAGGCTTGAAGATGGGCTCCCTTTCCCCCTCTCCCCACTGGGGAGAGGGCTGGGGTGAGGGGTGGTTTTCAGGGCTGGACCACAGCCCCCGGCACCAGCGGCAATTCAAGGCTGGCGATGAAACCGCCTTGCGGATGGTTGGCCAATACCAGGCTGCCACCGTGGCGTTCGGCGGCACGGCGCGCAATCGCCAAACCCAGGCCATGCCCGGCCGCGGTCTGCCCCGGCGCGCGGTAGAACGGTTCGCCGAGCAGGCTCAAATGTTCGGCTTCGACGCCCGGCCCATGGTCGCGCACGCTGACCACCATGCGCTCGCCCTGACGCGAGGCGTGCATTTCAATCGGCTGGCCCACCGGATTGAAGCGCTGGGCATTGCGCAGCAGATTGTCCACCGCGCGCTCGATCATCGTCGGCCAGCCCTTGAGGCTCAGTTGCGGTTCGGCCTCTAGGCGCACGGTCTGTTCCGGGAAGCCCAGTTGCGCGTCCTTTTGCAAGGTCTGCAGCAACGCACTCAGATCCACTTCCTCGGCACTGGCGTTGTCGGCATCGACCCGCGCCAACACCAGAATCTCGCTGATCAACGCTTCCAGCCGATCACATTCGCGGGTCAGGCGAGGCCAGAGTTTTTCGCGTTCTTCAGGATTGGCGCGCTCGGCCAGCGCCAGCGCAATGCGCAGTCGCGCCAGCGGTGAGCGCAACTCGTGGGAGACGTCGCGCAGCAGTTGCCGTTGACTACCGATCAAACTCTGCAGGCGCGCGCCCATGCGGTTGAAATCGTTGGCCAGTACGCCGAATTCATCGCGGCGGTTGGCCAGTTTCACCAGGCTGTTCTGCTGATAAGTGGTTTGCCCCAGATCATGCACCGCGCCGCGCAAACGGCTGAGCGGGCGGGTGATCGACAGCGTCACCAACAGGCTGAACAACGTCAGCACCACCAGCGCAATACCCAGCGCACTCAATGGCCAAAGCAGGCTTTCGCGGTGCCAAGCGTCGAGTTCCGGGTGGGCGATGCGGTAGATCAGCAGGTAGGTGTTGCCGGTTTTTTCACTGGTGTACTCGGCGGTCAGACGGCGCCACGGCAAGCGTCGGTCATCGTCATTCTGCCGCGCTTCAAAAGCCGCCGCGCGTCGTGGGAAAGTGCCGCGCACCACCGGGTCGCCGCTTTCGTTGAGCACCTGGACGTCGATGTGATATTGGCGTTTGCGCTGTTCGAGAATGTCTTGTGCGGCTTCTTCGCCCTGGGCTTCGAAGGTTTGCGTCCACTGCTCGGCGAGGTTGTTGAGGCCCGGATGGCGGCTGAGAATCCATGCGTCCTGGTTGAGCATGTGCCCCAGCAGAATGGACAGACCTGCCACCAGAGCGATGGCCAGCCAGAAGCTGGCCAGGATACGCCAGAACAATGAACGCACAGGAAATCCTCAAGCAAACACAAATCCCATGTGGCGGCGGGTTTGTTTAGCGAGGGGGGTTGCCATCGTCCGGCTGCGAAGCAGTCGTAAAGCGGTCGGCACTTTCCAATCCAAGATCGCACTGACTGCTTCAGGAGCGCTTCGCGCTTCAACGGGGGGCAAGCTCCCTCGCCACACAAGCCTCGTTCCTGCAGGGGTCTGAATGGCAAAAGACCCAACGGCGTTGGCCGTTGGGTCCGGGGTCAGCGCATTATTGCGCTTTTTGCGGCTGTTGCGCTTTCCAGGCTTTGAACTCAGCCCACTCGGCGCGGCGCTCGGCTCGTTGTTTCTGCATCTCGTCGAATTTCTTCTGTTGATCCGGTTTCAGCACGGCGCGGACATCGGTTTGCGCTTTTTCACGTTTGGCGGCGATTTCGTCCTTCATGGCTTTCTGGTCAGCCGGGGAGAGTTTCTCCAGGTATTTGTCGACCAGTTGTTTGCGATCATGCATCTGCTCGCCGATGATTTTGCGGATCTGTTCGCGCTGTTCCTTGCTCAGGTCCAGCTGGCTGTACGGACCTTTGCCGTGCATGTCGCCGTGCATCTGACCGCCGTGGCGCGGGCCGTCCAGCGGACCACCCATTGGGCCGGCGCCTTCAGGCATGGCCATGGCAACGGTTGGCAGAGCGGCAGCGAACATCAGAGCGATAAGAGTCTTGCGCATGGTGAATCTCCTTGTCTCGTTCCCGGTACGTTCCGGATGAGTTCAGATTACGCAGATCAAGGTCAGCGGCGGTCAGCGGAGCGTAAAGCTTGGGTAAAGACACCATCTCGTCAACCTGACAAAACCAACCCCCACACCACAAACCACCCATGCTTATGTAGCAGGGTTAGCGACGGATTCAGAGGCTGTAGTAATAACCGCGGCTGCGCAGCGCGACGATGCGTGGGCGGCCGTCGGGGTGCGGGCCGATCTTCTTGCGCAGGTTGCTGACGTGCATGTCGAGGCTGCGGTCGTACAGGGTCAGCTTGCGGCCGAGGGCGATCTGCGCCAGTTCCTGCTTGTCCAGCGGTTCGCCGGGCTGCTTGATCAGCGCTTCGAGCAAGCGACTTTCGGAAACTGTCAGGGTGAATTCCTGCTCATCGATGCTGACCACGCCGCGCACCGGGCTGAAGCACAAGTCACCGAGTTCGAGCTGACTCGACACCGCCGCCGGATGGCTGCGGCGCAACACCGCGCGCAAACGGGCGGTCAGTTCCCGTGGATCGCACGGCTTGGCCAGGTAATCGTCGGCGCCGAGTTCGAGGCCGAGGATGCGATCCAGCGGCTCGCCACGCGCCGACAACATCAGCACCGGCAAGTCCGGGTGATCGCTGCGCAACTGCTTGAGCAGTTCCAAGCCGCTGCCATCGGGCAGCATGACGTCCAGCACCACGGCGGCCGGGGAGGTTTCGGCCAACGCGCGGCGGGCACTCTTGCCGTCGTGGCAGGCGTGCACGACAAAGCCTTCCTGGCTCAGCCAACTGCTCAGGAGCTCGCACAGCTCCTGGTCATCATCAATTAATAACAGCTCGCTCATGACTCACTCAATTTAGCCATTGCCGACGTTTTCGACTTGCTCCGCTGGCAAAGATACCGCACAGCAGGGCCAATAGCGCTACTCCACCGCCGGTGACGAACCATTGCTGCTGGTCGGTCAACAGCCGCGACACCGGGCTGGCGGCCAACGCTTCCTTGAGTTGCAGCTTCAGGCGCTGGTTCTCCTGGCGCAACCGGCTCAGTTGGGCGCTTTCACGTTCGGCAGCGGAATTTTGCAATTGTTTGCTCAGTGCTTCCCGTTGCTGCTCGCTGACTTTCAAGCGCTGCTGCAACTCGGTGATCTGACTGCCGGCGCTCAACGACAACGGCGTTGAAGCAACGCCATCGGCGCTTTCCTCACCGTGGGCGGGGAAGCCGATCGACAACGTGACCAACATCAGACACAACGGACCCTTGCGCATCGCGACTCCTGATTCCAATCGAGTGATTGGGCAAGTTGTCGGCCGGCAAACGAGAATAATGAGCGATTGAGAGCGCGATGAACCGAGAAGGTTCATCGCGTGAGCAGGGAATTGCCGGGGATTGACGCGGTTTACGGCAGGACTTGCTTGAACGGCTTCACGGAAACGTTGGCGTAGACGCCGGCCGCAACAAACGGATCAGCCTCGGCCCAGGCTTGCGCAGCGCTCAGGGATTCGAACTCGGCAACGATCAGGCTGCCGGTGAAACCCGCCGCGCCCGGATCATTGCTGTCGACTGCCGGGTTAGGGCCGGCGAGGACGATGCGACCTTCACTCTTGAGCTGGTGCAGGCGCTCAAGGTGCGCCGGCCGGTTGGCCAGGCGAGCTTCCAGGGAGTTGGCGACGTCTGTAGCAACGATGGCGTAAAGCATGTCAGTCCTCGGTTTTTGGCGTTGTGGTGTCGGTGTCATGCAGATGGCGCGACAGGTAAATACCCTGCGCGACCAGGAACAGCAGCGTCATGCCCAGGCTGCCGAAGACCTTGAAGTCGACCCAGTAGCTCTGGAAGGTGAACGCGACAAACAGGTTGGCGGCGCCGCAGAACAGGAAAAACGCGATCCAGGCGATGTTCAGGCGCGTCCAGATTTGATCCGGCAACGTCAGCGCGTGGCCCATGATGCGTTTGATCAGCAACTGATCGCCGATGAAATGACTGCCGATGAACGCCAGCGCAAACAGCCAGTTGACCACCGGCGCTTTCCATTTCAGGAAGGTTTCGCTGTGGAACGCCAGGGTCAGGCTACCGAAGACCAAGCACGCGATGAGGGTCAGCCATTGGCTCTTTTCCAGCTTGCGCTGCTTTATGAAGAGCGCGCCGTAGACCACCAGCGAGCTGATGATCAGCATCGCGGTGGCGCTGTAGATACCGCCTACAGTGACCTCATGACCGGCAATGTCGACGACCCGTGGGTCGATTTTGAAGACAATGAAAAACAGCAGAAGCGGGATGAAGTCGATGAATTGTTTCACAGTGGCAGCCAGAAGCAGGATGTGTCGGCATAATAACAAACATATTGGCGCGCGATAGCGCCAGCTGATTTGAGGTTACAAAGCCCTGTGAATGTTGATTTGCACTGCCATAGCACGGCCTCCGATGGCGCCCTGGCGCCTGCGGTACTGGTTGCGCGTGCGTTCGAGAAAGGCGTGCGAGTGCTGGCCTTGACCGATCACGACACCCTTGAGGGCCTCGACGAGGCCCGCAGCGCCGCGACGGCGTTGGGGATGCAATTGGTCAACGGCGTCGAATTGTCCTGCACCTGGGGCGGCGCGACCATTCACGTGCTGGGCTACGGTTTCGACGTCAACGCCGTACCGTTGGTCGAGGCGATTGCCAAATTGCACGATGGCCGTTGGCTACGGTCAGAAGAAATAAGTCGCAAACTGGAACTCAAGGGCATGCCGGGCGCGCTTGAAGGTGCGCGCGCCCTGCAGCAGGAACTGGGCGACAGCGGCAATGCGCCGGCCCGTCCGCATTTCGCCGACTGGATGGTGCGCGAAGGTTTCGTCAAGGATCGCGCCGAAGCGTTCCGCAAGTGGCTCGGCGCCGGCAAACTCGGTGACGTCAAGCAACACTGGCCGACCCTTGAAGACACCGTCGCGACGTTGCGCGCGGCCGGCGCTTGGGTCAGCCTCGCCCATCCGTGGCACTACGATTTCACTCGCAGCAAGCGCCGTCGCCTGATTGCCGACTATATTCAAGCAGGCGGCCACGCGATTGAAGTGGTCAATGGCCATCAGCCCGCCGAGCAGGTCGGCAGCCTGGCCATTCTTGCCCGCGAGTTCGGTCTGCTGGTCAGCGCCGGCAGTGATTTTCATGGCCCAGGAGGCTGGTCGGAGATCGGTGATTACCGCCCGGTTCCGGAGGATCTGCCACCGTTATGGTGTCGATTCAAACATGACCCAATTATTGCCGCCGTCTGAACAGGTAGAGAATGTGAGTCAATTTTTCCAGATTCATCCGGAAAACCCGCAAGCGCGCCTGATCAAACAGGCTGTCGAAATCATCCGCAACGGCGGGGTGGTGGTTTATCCCACTGACTCGTCCTATGCCATCGGTTGCCAGATCGGCGACAAGAATGCCGTGGAGCGCGTGCGCCGTTTGCGCCAGCTCGACGACAAGCACAACTTCGCGCTGATCTGCAGCGATCTGTCGCAACTGGGGATCTTTGCCAAGATCGACACCGGCACTTTCCGGATCCTCAAGGCGCATCTGCCCGGGCCTTACACCTTCATCCTTAACGCCACACGTGAAGTGCCGCGGCTGTTGCTGCACCCGAAAAAACGCACCATCGGCCTGCGTGTGCCCAGCCATCCGATTGCCTTGGCGCTGCTCGCCGAACTGGGCGAGCCGTTGATGAGCGTGACCCTGATCATGCCCGGCGACACTGATCCGATGAGCGATCCCTACGAAATTCGCCAGTTGCTCGAGCATCAGGTCGACCTGATCATCGACGGCGGTTTCGGCGGGATCAAGGCGTCCACCGTGATCAATCTTGCCGATGGCGAGCCGGAAGTCATCCGCGTCGGTTGCGGCGATCCTGCGCCGTTCATGGCCGAGGCCTAGATGTCGGCAGTGGAACCCGTCGACAGTCAGGCCGGCGCCCAGCAAGAGCTGCCATTTGCCATGGTCTATGGCCAGGCAGTCATGGAAATGCCGCTGGATTTGTACATTCCGCCGGACGCGCTTGAAGTATTTCTCGAAGCCTTCGAAGGCCCGCTCGACCTGCTGCTGTACCTGATCCGCAAACAGAACATCAATATTCTCGACATCCCGGTGGCGGAAATCACTCGCCAATACATGGGTTATGTCGAGTTGATGCAGTCGGTGCGCCTGGAGTTGGCCGCCGAATACCTGGTGATGGCCGCGATGCTGGCCGAGATCAAGTCGCGCATGTTGCTGCCGCGTGCCGAAACCATCGAGGCCGAAGAAGACGATCCGCGCGCCGAACTGATTCGCCGCTTGCAAGAGTACGAGCGCTTCAAAGCGGCGGCAGAAGGCATCGACGGCCTCAGCCGGGTGGGCCGCGACGTCGTGGTGCCCAAGCTCGATGCTCCCGAAGCGCGGGCGCGAAAGCTGTTGCCGGACGTCAGCCTCGAAGAGTTGCTGATGTCGATGGCCGAGGTCCTGCGCCGTGGCGACATGTTCGAAAGCCACCAGGTCAGCCGCGAGGCGCTGTCCACCCGCGAACGCATGAGCGACGTGCTGGAACGCCTCAAGGGCGGCGGTTTTGTGCCGTTCGTCGAGCTGTTCACGGCGGAGGAGGGCAAGCTCGGCGTGGTCGTGACTTTTATGGCGATTCTCGAACTGGTCAAGGAATCCTTGGTCGAGCTGGTGCAGAATGAGCCGTTCGCGCCGATCCATGTGCGGGCCCGAGCCGAATAACGAGTTGAATCATGAACCTGACTGAACCCCGCGAGCTGGCGCCACTGCTTGAAGCCTTTCTGTTGGCCTCGGGAAAACCGCAATCGCTTGAACGCCTGTTCGAACTGTTTGAAGAAGGCGAGCGCCCGGAGCCGCCGGTGTTCAAGAAAGCGCTGACGATTCTCGCCAAGTCCTGCGACGGCCGCGCCTTCGAATTGAAGGAAGTGGCTTCCGGGTATCGCTTGCAGATCCGCGAGAAGTTTTCGCCGTGGGTCGGGCGTTTGTGGGAAGAGCGCCCACAGCGTTATTCGCGGGCGATGCTCGAAACCATGGCGCTGATCGCCTATCGCCAGCCGATCACCCGTGGCGAGATCGAAGACGTGCGCGGCGTGGCGGTGAACAGTGACATCGTCAAAAAGCTGCTGGAACGCGAGTGGATTCGCATCGTCGGCTACCGCGACGTGCCGGGGAAACCAGCGATGTTTGCGACCACCAAAGGCTTTCTCGATCACTTCAACCTGAAGAACCTTGACGATTTGCCGCCGCTCGCCGAACTGCGCGAAATGGAACCCGACCCGGTGCTCGACTTCGACGACGCGCCGGTGCCCGCCGGTTTGCAGGAGCTGGCCGATGCCAGCGCCGAACCGGAAGAGCCTAAGGAAGAAACCAGTTTCCACACGTTGTTGCTGGAACTGGATGACATGGAGCAGGGGATCAAGACCGATTTTGATGATTTGTTGCGCGATGGCGCGGTGACAGAAACTGAAGACGATCCGGATCAGGCAGCGCCGGATGGGCAAATCCAGGTTGAACTTCAAATCGAGCCCGAAGCCTCAATTGAAGACGTGCCGGCAGACATGCCGGCAGACGTCCCAGAACCGGCACCGCAAGAAGACGTGTTAGGTGTGGCCGAAGCCCGCGAGAAACTCCTCGCCGCCGTCGCCGCCCTGCAGCAACCGGAGCCGGAGAGCGTAGAAAGCGAAGAAGAAGCCGAGGCCCGCGCGCTGGCCGAAGCCATCGAAGCCGAACGCCGCGACTTCGACGACTGACATACGATCGGCGAATGATGAAATTCCACTGTGGGAGCAAAGCTTGCTCGCGAGGACGGCGGCACATCCAGCATTTGCGCCACAGGTACACCGCCATCGCGAGCAAGCTTTGCTCCTACAGAGTGCGCGTTCTCAGGAGGCATTAATGAGCTCAACCAAAGACCCGTGCATCAGCGTCTGCAAGTTCACCGACGATATCTGCGTCGGTTGCGGGCGCAGCAAGCGTGAGATCAAGTCGTGGAAGAAACTCGACAAGGCCGATAAACGCACGGTGCTGGCCGAAGCGGCGCTGCGTTTGATCAAGCTGGGCGCGACCGGTCGGCGGAAACACAAGTAAGTCACCTGCCATCAGCTAGTCTCTGATGCGCGAACGCTGACATGAGCGTATGATTCGCGACCCTCCGACGATCCCTTCGTCCGAGAACAAGTTTTCAACGCTTCAGGCCCTCACCTCAGAGCTGCCTGAACAGACCACACCGGGAGGTGCCCAGATGAGTATCAACGACCAGAAAGACGGCCCAAAAGACGACCAGGATATCGGTCCTGCAGGCGAAAAACTGCAGAAAGTCCTCGCCCGCATCGGCGTCGGCTCGCGCCGTGACGTGGAAGCCTGGATCAGCCACGGTCGCATCAAGGTCAATGGCAAGGACGCGACCCTCGGTCAACGCGTCGACATGCACGACGCCATCACCATCGATGGCCGCGTGATCAAGCGCGAAGAAGCCGCCGAGTCGGTACGCCGCGTGATCATGTACAACAAGCCCGACGGTGAAATCTGCACTCGCCTTGACCCGGAAGGCCGTCCAACCGTATTCGACAAGATGCCAAAACCGAAAGAAGGTCGCTGGATCAACATCGGTCGTCTGGACATCAACACCACCGGTCTGCTGATGTTCACCACCGACGGTGAACTGGCCAACCGCCTGATGCACCCTTCCTACGAAATGGACCGTGAATACGCGGTGCGTGTGCGTGGCGAAGTCGATGACGAGATGATCGAGCGCTTGAAAGCAGGCGTCGTCCTCGAAGACGGCCCGGCCAAGTTCACCGACATCAAGCAGGCGCCGGGTGGCGAAGGTTTCAACCACTGGTACCACTGCGTGGTGATGGAAGGTCGCAACCGCGAAGTTCGTCGTCTGTGGGAATCCCAGGGCCTGGTGGTCAGCCGTCTGAAGCGCGTGCGTTTTGGTCCGGTGTTCCTCAACTCGGACCTGCCGATGGGTCGCTGGCGCGAAATGAGCCAGTACGAAGTCGACATTCTCAGTGCTGAAGTGGGCCTGACGCCTGTGGCAATGCCGCAGATGAACGCCAAGAGCAAAGACAAGCTCGACCGCATGCAGCGTAAATCGTCGCGTCCGATGGGCAAGACCGAGCGCGTGCGTTCGTTGCGTCCAGCGATCGGCAACCAGACCGCTGCTACGCCGCGTGACTCCCGTGAGCCGCAAATCGAAGGTGAGCGCCCGGCCCGCAAACCGGTAGCACCACGTGCTGACGGCGAACGCGGTCCACGCACGCCACGTCCGGCCAATGGTCGCACCGAGCGCGGCGAAGGCCGTGGTGCACCAAGCGGTGGTCGTAGCGATCGCGGTGCTCCAGCAGGTCGCGGCGAGCCGCGGGGTGATTCGAGTCGCGGTGCGCCAGTGGCGGACCGTCCGGCCGACACCAAGCGCCCGGCCAAGGCCCCGGCGAAAAAACGCCCAGGCATCGTTCTGGTCAACAAGGACGCACCATCGGGCAAGCGTCGCGGCGCACCTGCCGGTTCGGGCCAACGCCCGGGCTTCGGTCGTCGCAAGCCGGAGTGAAGCAGCGCTGAGTTTTTAGCTGCAAGCTGCAAGTGAAAAACGCCAACCTTCGGGTTGGCGTTTTTTTTTGGTCTGGCGTTAGTGGTGCGGCGTCTGGGAGTCAGTCATCGCGAGTAAGCTCGCTCCCACAGGGGATTATCGGTTTGGCGAAGATGCAATGTGGGAGCGAGCTTGCTCGCGATGAGGTCGGTAGCAGCACCGCCACTTCAGGGCTTAAAAGACAAACCGGCCATCAAATACCGGCTCGTCATCCAGCGCCAACACGCCGCTGGAGAAGATCAAATCCAGATGATGGCTGCCCTTGGCCCCACCACCCAAGCCGAGGTGCAAGCCGCAATGGCGTTCCTCGAACCCGGCGTTGCGCGCATAGAGTTCCTTCACGCCTTCATTGGTGCCAATGCCCAATTCTTCGATGCGCCGATTTGACGGATTGGCGTCCAGGTATTTATTGAAATCATGTTCCAGCCCCGGAACATCCGTGGCGATTTTGCTGATAGTCGAGTTCTCGATCCATAACTCCAGCGGCGACTCCAATACCCCGTATTTACGGGCGAATGGAATAGTACTGAGGAACGTCCCCATAAACTTCACTCGGCCATTAATGGCTTCGCTGTGCGTGGCAATTTCACCAGGCGCCAAGTCGAAGTTGCCGACACCATTGATATCGGTCCACTTCTTGATACTGCTCATGGGTGTTTCAAACCATGAGCCATGTTCATCTTTGAAACTAAGCGTCGTAGCGTGGGCCATGCGCTGAATCAAATGACTATTGAGCCCGGCAATACGCTGCGGGGTGACGCTGAACGTGTCGTAAAAGTAATCGCCGTAATCCTTGAACAGCAGCGACTTTCTCCAGTTCTCCGCCATTACCCCTTGCAGCGCGCGGACAAAATCCGGGCCGTCGGGACGAGGGTTGGGCAGGGTGGAAGAGTCGTAAAAGAAAATGTACAGATCGCTGTCGGCAATCGCCTGGGCCAGCAGATCCGTGGGTTCGAGGTCCAGGCGCATGGCGCTGAAGCTGAACTGTTGGCTGTTTGCGGCCTGTTCTGCGATGGCGCCGGTCAGTGCCTGGTAATCAGCGGTGTGGCCGAGCAAGACCTTCGCCGGGTTGATTCCGACAATGGCTGGGTGGTGTTCGAGGTAGTAAAGGAAATGCGAGATAGCACGTTGCTTATCCATGTAGTCCTCCCTGACAAACCGAGAAAATGTGGCAGGCACGACCGGCCGGATCGTGCCTGCCGGGATCGCTTACAGAGGCCACATCGCCGTGCCGAACGGAACAACCGCGTCGGCTTGCATCATTTCCACGGCGGCTTCATGGGTCGGTGCTTCAAACCAATCGTCCAGTTGCAGTTCAGTTTCCAAGTCTTTTTCAAGTGCTTGCATTGTGAATCTCCTAGATGACTTTTGAGTAATAAAGCGGCGCTGCTTTCAGTCAGTGAATACAACACCAACTTGCCGGTCGAGGCGGTTCGGCAAGTCGCTCAAAAACTAGTTCAGACAGTTTGATAATGCAAAATAATAATTAAATAAGATTGTTGGGAACTTGTTTCGCAGTTCTTTGGAAGTAGATTTTGTGTTTAAAAAACAAAAAACTAACTCGACCTGATCCTTAGGAAGCTTCCTATCGTCAATTTGCAGGCGTCCTACAGCCTTATCTGGTTTGGCAAATTAACGTTACGGCGTGTAACGGAAGTTTTACGAAATCTGCGGTGAAGTCCCGTGAAATGAAGCTGTCACGGAGCGCGTAAGGAAAACCTTCCGCGCGTCCGATCCGTGCTAGTGCTGCAAGGCTCTGGCGCGCTTGTTTCAGAGGCGTTTGAAGGGTGAGATGCGCCCCATGCCTGCCGTGCAGGTGCATAACAAGAAGGAGGCGCAATGAACGCCGTGCATCATCTCCATCTCTCCCCGTGGGCGGATTTTCCCCTCGCTCGCGTCGATGACCTGCAAAGGTCTGACTCCTTATTTGCAGCCGCCCGAGTGCTTCGTGGCGGACACAGGCAATCCCGGCAACCGACACGCTGATCCAGAGGTGTCTGGCAGCAGGGGGTTAGCGGTGTACAATGCGCCGCGTTTTAACTGTGACCTCCTGCGCATCAGCGCAAATTTCAAGGCTATCCGCCTTGTTCACTCCGCCGCGCCACAAGCGTGTCGGGTTCGATTTCGTCACAGATAAAAACAAACAGGTGACGCATGACCGTTGTTAATTCGCTGAACTCCTGGTGCTTGCGCTGGGGTTTGATCGGCGCTGCTTGAAATTGCAACCGAGCAGCAACGTCTACTGAACATCATCAAACCTTGCGTGAGACCCTTTTCATGAGTGGACAAAACTCGCATTCAGGCGAGCTGAAACGCGGCCTGAAAAATCGCCACATTCAACTGATCGCCCTCGGTGGCGCGATCGGTACCGGGCTGTTCCTCGGCTCGGCGGGCGTGCTGAAATCCGCCGGCCCGTCGATGATCCTCGGCTACGCCATTTGCGGCTTCATCGCGTTCATGATCATGCGCCAGCTCGGCGAGATGATCGTCGAAGAGCCGGTGGCCGGTTCCTTCAGCCACTTCGCGCACAAATACTGGGGCGGTTTTGCCGGTTTCCTCTCGGGCTGGAACTGCTGGATTCTGTACATCCTGGTCGGCATGTCGGAGCTGACGGCGGTCGGCAAGTACATCCACTACTGGGCGCCGGACATCCCCACCTGGGTCTCGGCCGCCGGTTTCTTCGTGCTGATCAACCTGATCAACCTGGCCAACGTCAAAGTCTTTGGCGAGGCCGAGTTCTGGTTCGCGATCATCAAGGTCGTGGCGATTGTCGGCATGATCGCCTTGGGCAGCTATTTGCTGGTCAGCGGCAACGGTGGCCCGCAAGCGTCGGTCAGCAACCTTTGGTCCCACGGTGGTTTCTTCCCGAACGGGGTCAGTGGTCTGGTGATGGCCATGGCGATCATCATGTTCTCCTTCGGCGGTCTGGAAATGCTCGGTTTCACCGCCGCTGAAGCCGACCAACCGAAAACCGTGATTCCGAAAGCGATCAATCAGGTGATCTACCGGATCCTGATTTTCTACATCGGCGCACTGGTGATCCTGTTGTCGCTGACGCCTTGGGACAGCCTGTTGGCCACGCTCAACGCTTCCGGCGATTCCTACAGCGGCAGCCCGTTTGTGCAAGTGTTCTCGATGCTCGGCAGCAACACCGCCGCGCACATCCTCAACTTCGTGGTGCTGACCGCCGCGTTGTCGGTGTACAACAGCGGCACCTACTGCAACAGCCGCATGCTGCTGGGCATGGCCGAGCAGGGCGATGCGCCGAAAGCGCTGGCCAAAATCGACAAGCGCGGCGTGCCGGTGCGTTCGATTCTCGCCTCGGCGGCGGTGACGCTGATCGCCGTGTTGCTCAACTACCTGATCCCGCACAGCGCGCTGGAACTGCTGATGTCACTGGTTGTGGCGACGCTGGTGATCAACTGGGCGATGATCAGTTTCTCGCACTTCAAGTTCCGCCAGCACATGGACAAAACTCGGCAAACGCCGCTGTTCAAGGCCTTGTGGTACCCGTACGGCAACTACATCTGCCTGGCGTTCGTCGGGTTCATTCTGTGCGTGATGCTGCTGATTCCGGGCATCCAGATCTCGGTGTACGCGATCCCGGTGTGGGTGGCGTTCATGTGGATCTGCTACGGCATCAAAAACAAGCGCCGCGCGCAACATGCTCTGCACGCTGCCAAGAAATAACGTTAAACGCAGAAACGACAAACCCGGCCAATGCGCCGGGTTTTTTGTTTCTGTGTCCGGGGGAATTTCCAGACCGGAAAACTCTGCGTCGCCGCATGCCTGGTTAATCATGTACTACAGCGGATTCCGAAAATTCAAAAAAATAGAATGACGCTCATTATTTCGGAACTGGACTACAGCCGGCAGGGGGGATTTTATTTTAGTCTGGCATTCCAAAAGTATAACGAGCGGCACATATGGCCAGTAACAGCTACATGAGTATTACCGGTAAGCGACAAGGTTTTATTTCTGCGGGCTGCTCAGGTAAAAACTCCATCGGTAATAAATGCCAGGATGGCTTAATTTTTTGTAAGTGATTGATTAAAACCTTCCCGCGCGAATAAGAAGATGAGGTTCATGTTGCTTGAGAATATTCGATATTATTTTTCTGTTACTTGCCTGGTACTCGGTTGCTCAGGCTTGCCGACGGGAATCATTGTCTGGGGCATAACTGAAATTGTTCCCTTGGAGGGGAGGTCTCTGGATATTGCCTGCTTGGTAACTTACGTGGTTCTGGTCTTTTTTGGATTGCGCTTTTACATTCCGAGAATGCGGGGGCACGCGTAAGGACGGTGATGGTAAAGCCGCAGCCCTTTGCTTTTCAAAGCCGCATTCGCGGTATCCTGCACGTCCTGACCCCGGACGTTTTTCCATGCTGGTGATTTCCAACAATGTGCATCTGCCGGATGCCGAGATCGAGTTGACTGCCATCCGCGCTCAGGGCGCCGGAGGGCAGAACGTCAACAAGGTTTCCAGCGCGATGCACCTGCGCTTCGATATTCAGGCGTCGTCGTTGCCCGAGTTTTACAAGGAGCGTTTGCTGGCGCTGCGCGACAGTCGCATCACCAGCGATGGCGTGTTGATCATCAAGGCCCAGCAATACCGCACGCAGGAGGCCAATCGCGCCGACGCGCTGGAGCGGCTGGTCGAGTTGATTCTCAGCGCCACCAAGGTTGAAAAGAAGCGTCGTCCGACCAAGCCGACTCTCGGTTCGAAGAAGCGTCGGCTCGAATCAAAAACCAAGCGCGGCAGCATCAAGGCTGGCCGCGGCAAGGTGGATTTCTAGCGTTTGGCTTTTTCTTCGCGGTACTTCTCGCTGAGATGTTTCGGCGCCTGCCGGTACAGATAAACGCTCAATGCCAAACCGGTCAGCGCCGCCAGGGCGGCGAACAGGAAGATCGAGGCAAAACCAAAACCGGCCGCGATCGCTCCGGCCAGCGGCCCGGTGATGCCCAGCGACAAATCGATGAACAACGAATAAGCGCCGACTGCCGCGCCACGACTCGAGGCGGGCACCAGGTTCACCGCCTCCACGCCCAGCGCCGGGAACACCAGTGAGAAGCCAAAGCCGCTCAATGCAGCACCGGCCAAAGCCCAATTGGCGTCTGGCGCGAGCCACAACAGCAGCAACCCCAACGTCTCCACGGACAGGCAGGCAATCGCCACGCGAAAGCCGCCGAGCCGGTTGATCAAATTGCCGAACAGCAACCGCGCGCCAATAAAACTGGCGCCGAATACGCTCAGGCACAGCACCGCGTTCGACCAATGCTGCGTCGCGTAATACAGCGTGATAAACGTGGCGATGGTGCCAAACCCAATCGAGCCCAGCGCCAGACCGCAGCCGTGCGGCAATACCCGCCCCAGCACGTGCATGAACGGCAGGCGTTCACCGACGACAATCGGCGCAGCGATCTTCGGCCAGGCCAGCGCCAGGCCCAACACCGCTAGCAGCACAATGCTCACGCCCATGCTCCACAAACCCAATTCGTCGACCAGCCACACGCCGAGCGGCGCGCCGATGGCGATCGCGCCGTAACTGGCGATGCCGTTCCAGGAAATCACTTTGGCGGTATTCGCCGCACCGACGCGGCCGATGCCCCAGCCAATCGAGCCCGAGCCGACCAGGCTTTCTGCGCTGCCGAGCACCAGTCGGCCGATCAACAGGCTGATCAAACTGAGCATCGGCAGACTCTGGGTCCACGCCGAAATCAGCATGAACACGCCGCTCAAGCCGCACCCGGCGAGTCCATACATCACCGCCAGTTTGCTGCCCTTGTTGTCGATGATGCGCCCGGCATACGGGCGGCTGAGCAGGGTCGCGAGGTATTGCACGCTGATCACCAGCCCGGCGATGACCGCGCCGAAACCGAGGTCGCTGTGGACGTAGCCGGGCAATACGGCCAGGGGAATGCCGATGTTCAGGTAACCGATGAAGGTGAAAAGGACGATGGAGACGACTTGCAGCGTGACCGCCAGGGGGCGCTGGTTTTCTGACATGGGTAAAGGTCCACGGGGCAGCAGGATAGATAGGCTGCTTATGATAGCGGCGCGAGGGGCGGGCGGTCGTGGAAAAGTAAAACTATTTGCCGGGCGGGGATCGATCAGGGTTTGGCGGGGGCGACCAGTTGCGTGGTGACGAGGGCGGCGAGGGCATTTTCTTCGCTGCCGAAACGCGCCAGCAG
>NZ_MKGS01000020.1:0-15645 GCF_002836905.1 Pseudomonas sp. 43NM1
GTTCAACCCCCGCAACCCAGCCACTGCAAGCAGTTGGTCGGCGCGATAGAGCAGCGGCAATCTGCCACGCACGAATGACGGTACGCCCCTTTCATTAAGCAAACGCTTCAGGTCGCGATGGCCGCGCTCGGGCAGATGCATGACTTCGCCGCCCTGACGATAGCGAATATGCAGCGGTCCGCCAGGGATCTGCCCGCTCAAAGTCAGCAGGCCGTTATCCGGCAACATCAAAGATGATTCGGGATTTGACCAGCTCGCAACCATCGACGGCGCGCGCAGCCACGGGCCGGACAACCACCAGATGCGCCCAGCGCTGCGATGCAATTCACCGTCGGCCAATCGCCAGATCGGACGCGCATCGCCGGTAGCGTCGCGAAGATCCTCCCATCCCGACCAATGGTCGCTGTCGGGCATGCGCGTGCGCTGGTTCAACCAACAGCTCAAAGCATTGCGTTGACGGGCGGCGGAAAGTTTTCGCAGCGACGCCAAGTCCAGCGACGGCAACCCCAGCCATTCAAAATCATTGCTGCCAGCGGCTGCGGCGAGATCAATCTGCGCCAACTCATCAAGCAGTTCCTGCGCCTCGCGCAGATGGCCAGCGCTGCGGGCCATGGTCGCCTGCGCTTGCGGCCAGCGCTCGGTCAGGCTCGGCAACACTTGGTGGCGCAAGTAATTGCGCGAGAACTGGCGATCCTGATTCGACGGGTCGTCGATCCAGCGCAATTGATGCGCGCGGGCATAGGTTTCGAGTTCGGCGCGGCTGACGTTGAGCAGCGGCCGAAGCAGCTGCCCGTGACCCAGCGCTCGCTGGCTCGGCATAGCCGAAAGCCCTCTCACACCGGCGCCACGCAACAGACGAAACAGCAAGGTTTCAGCCTGATCGTCACGGTGCTGGGCGGTCAGCAACACGTCGTTGCACTGCATCGCCTCAATGAAAGCGCCATAACGCGCCTCCCGCGCGGCACGTTCCAGGCTGGCGCCGGGTTGAACCTGCACGCGCACGATTTTCAGCGGCACCCCCAAGCCATCGCAGACGGCCTGACAATGCGCCGGCCACGCATCAGCCGCCGGTTGCAAACCGTGGTGGACATGCAGGGCGCTGAGCGCCGGCAGGGAGTGGGATTTTGCGAGATCGGCAAGAAGGTGCAGCAGGACGGTGGAATCGAGTCCGCCGGAGAACGCGATGCGCCAGTGTGCGGCGTTGCGCCATGGGGCGAGCTGCCCTAGAAGTACTGCGCCAAGTGTCATGAGTACACCAAAACCTGTAGGAGCCGAGCTTGCTCGCGATGAACGATAACGCGGTCGGTCATTAAAACCGAGGCGCCCCCTTCGCGGGCAAGCCTTGCTCCTACAAGAGCGCGTGCTCGGCTTAGAGGCCGTAGCTCATCAAGCGCTCATAACGGCGAGTCAGCAGCGCTTCGGTGTCGAAGCCCTTCAACATCGCCAGTTGCGAGCTCAGCTCGGCACGGATCGAAGCCGCAGCAGCCGCTGGATCGCGATGCGCGCCGCCCAGTGGTTCGCCGATGACCTTATCAACGATGCCCAAGCCTTTCAGGCGCTCGGCAGTGATGCCCATCGCTTCAGCAGCATCCGGTGCCTTCTCTGCGGTTTTCCACAGAATCGACGCGCAACCTTCCGGCGAAATCACCGCGTAGGTCGAGTACTGCAGCATGTTCAGTTGATCGCAAACGCCGATCGCCAAAGCACCGCCAGAACCACCTTCACCGATGACGGTGGCGATGATCGGCGTCTTCAAACGCGCCATGACACGCAGGTTCCAGGCAATCGCTTCGCTCTGGTTGCGCTCTTCGGCGTCGATGCCAGGGTAGGCGCCCGGGGTATCGATGAAGGTCAGGATCGGCATTTTGAAACGTTCGGCCATTTCCATCAGGCGGCACGCTTTGCGATAGCCTTCCGGACGTGGCATGCCAAAGTTGCGGCGAACTTTCTCGCGCACTTCGCGGCCCTTCTGGTGACCGATGATCATCACCGGCTCATCGTTCAGACGCGCGATACCGCCCACAATGGCAGCGTCGTCGGAGAAGTGACGGTCGCCGTGCAACTCATCGAACTCAGTGAAGATGTGCTCGATGTAGTCCAGGGTATACGGACGTTTCGGGTGACGCGCCAGGCGCGCGATCTGCCAGCTGGTCAGCTTGCCGAAGATGTCTTCGGTCAAGGTGCTGCTCTTGTCCTGCAGGCGGGAGATCTCATCGCCGATATTCAGCGAATTGTCATTACCGACCAAGCGCAACTCTTCGATCTTGGCTTGCAGGTCGGCGATCGGCTGTTCGAAATCTAGAAAATTCGGGTTCATAGGCGTCCGTCTTGGGTCGACTTCCAAGAGAGCTTGGGCCGGCCGGTTGTCTATTCGCGCCCTACCTTAAGGGAGAGGCGCGTTCAGGTCGAGATTAAAAATTCAGGTCGAGATCAGGCAGCCTTCAGCGCGCCTGACCGTCAACGGTATTGGAGGAAGACGTTGTCTCGCCCGAACTGGTCACGCAAGGCTTGAATCAACGCATCCGCCGGGTCGATCCGCCAGGTCTCACCGAACTGCAGCAAGGCCTTCGCATCGGGGCTGGTGTATTCCATGGTGATCGGGCACGCGCCGCGGTGACGCTTGAACAATTCACCCAACCAGCGTAGCTGATCGCCTTTCAAATCCTTGGTGTGCAGCTTCAGACGCAGGCTTTCAGCGAGGTTGGTCCGCGCATCTTCCATGCTCATCACGCGTTTGACCCGCAAGCGCAAACCGCCGGAGAAGTCATCGTTGCTGACTTCGCCTTCGACCACCACCATCGCGTCGGTCTGCAACAGCGACTGCGCGGAATGGAATGCCTCGGCAAACAGCGACGCTTCGATTCGGCCGGAGCGGTCGTCGAGGGTGATGAAACCCATCTTGTCGCCCTTTTTATTCTTCATCACCCGCAGGGCGATGATCATGCCGGCGACGGTCTGGGTGTCGCGCGCCGGTTTCAGGTCGATGATGCGCTGACGGGCGAAGCGGCGAATTTCGCCTTCGTATTCGTCAATCGGGTGACCGGTCAGGTACAGGCCCAAGGTGTCTTTCTCACCTTTCAGGCGTTCCTTGAGCGTCAGCTCCTTGGCCTTGCGGTGGTTGGCATAAACGTCGGCGTCTGCCTCGACGAACAACCCGCCAAACAGGTCGGCGTGGCCGCTGTCGTGGGTGCGCGCGGTCTGCTCGGCGGCTTTGATCGCGCCTTCCATTGCGTTCAGCAACACCGCGCGATTGCGGTCGATATTGGCCTGATAGGCTTTGGTTTCGTCATGGAAGTACGGCCCCAGACGATCCAGCGCACCGCTGCGGATCAGACCGTCGAGGGTACGTTTGTTAATGCGTTTGAGGTCGACCCGCGCGCAGAAGTCGAACAAGTCCTTGAACGGCCCGTCCTGACGCGCCTCGGTGATCGCTTCCACCGGACCTTCGCCGACACCCTTGATCGCGCCGAGGCCATAGATGATCCGGCCCTCGTCGTTCACCGTGAACTTGAATTCCGAAGTATTCACATCCGGCGCGTCGAGACGCAGCTTCATGGTGCGAATTTCTTCGATCAAGGTCACGACCTTGTCGGTGTTGTGCATGTCCGCCGACAGTACCGCAGCCATGAACGGCGCCGGGTAATGGGTTTTCAGCCAAGCCGTCTGGTACGACACCAGACCATAAGCGGCGGAGTGAGACTTGTTGAAACCGTAACCGGCGAATTTTTCTACCAGGTCGAAAATGTTACCGGCGAGGTCGGCTTCGATGTTGTTGGTCTTGCAACCTTCAATAAAACCGCCGCGCTGCTTGGCCATTTCTTCGGGTTTTTTCTTACCCATGGCGCGACGCAGCATGTCCGCACCACCGAGGGTGTAACCGGCCATGACCTGGGCGATCTGCATCACCTGTTCTTGATACAGGATGATGCCGTAAGTCGGCGCCAATACTGGCTTGAGGCCTTCGTATTGATAATCCGAGTGCGGATACGCCAGCTCGGCGCGACCGTGCTTACGGTTGATAAAGTCGTCAACCATGCCCGATTGCAGCGGGCCCGGACGGAACAGGGCGACCAGTGCGATCAAGTCTTCCAGGCAGTCGGGCTTGAGCTTTTTGATCAGCTCTTTCATGCCGCGCGACTCGAGCTGGAACACCGCAGTTGTTTCAGCCTTTTGCAGCAACTGGTAAGTCGGTTTGTCATCCAGCGGAATGAACGCAATGTCCAGCGGCGGCTGATCGACTTTGGCGCGGTCGCGGTTGATGGTTTTCAGCGCCCAGTCGATGACCGTCAGCGTTCGCAGACCGAGGAAGTCGAACTTCACCAGGCCGGCCGCCTCGACGTCATCCTTGTCGAACTGGGTTACCAGACCGTCGCCGGCCTCGTCGCAATAAATCGGTGAGAAGTCAGTCAGTTTGGTCGGCGCGATAACCACACCACCGGCGTGTTTACCGACGTTACGCACAACGCCTTCGAGCTTGCGCGCCATGTCCCAGATTTCGGCGGCTTCTTCATCGACCTTGATGAAGTCGCGGAGGATTTCTTCCTGCTCGTAGGCTTTTTCCAGGGTCATGCCGACTTCGAACGGAATCATCTTCGACAGGCGATCCGCCAAGCCGTAGGACTTGCCCTGCACCCGCGCCACGTCGCGGACCACAGCCTTGGCCGCCATCGAACCGAAGGTGATGATCTGGCTGACCGCGTTGCGACCGTATTTTTCGGCCACGTATTCGATCACGCGGTCCCGGCCATCCATGCAGAAGTCGACGTCGAAGTCGGGCATCGAGACCCGTTCCGGGTTAAGGAAACGTTCGAACAGCAGGTCATATTCCAGCGGATCGAGGTCGGTAATCTTCTGCACATAGGCCACCAGCGACCCGGCACCCGATCCACGCCCCGGGCCCACCGGCACGCCGTTGCTTTTGGCCCACTGGATAAAGTCCATAACGATCAGGAAGTAACCGGGGAAGCCCATCTGGATGATGATATCCAGCTCGAAATTCAGCCGGTCAACGTAGACCTGACGCTTGGTTTCGTAGTCTTCGGTGGTGTCCTTGGGCAGCAGCACGCTGAGGCGATCTTCCAGGCCATCGAAGGACACCTTGCGGAAATACTCGTCGATGGTCATGCCATCGGGGATCGGGAAGTTGGGCAGGAAGTGCTTGCCGAGCTTCACTTCGATGTTGCAGCGCTTGGCGATCTCGACGGTGTTGGCCAGCGCCTCGGGAATGTCGCTGAACAGCTCAGCCATTTCCTCGGCACTTTTGAGGTATTGCTGATCGCTGTAATTCTTCGAACGCCGCGGATCGTCGAGGGCGCGGCCCTCGCCGATGCAGACGCGGGTTTCGTGCGCCTCGAAATCTTCCTGCTTGATGAAGCGCACATCGTTGGTCGCCACCAGCGGCGCGCCGAGTTTCTCGGCCAGGGCCACGGCGCCATGCAATTGTTCTTCGTCATTGGGGCGGCTGGTGCGCTGAATTTCCAGGTAAAAACGGTCCGGGAACACCGCCATCCATTCACGCGCGAGTTTTTCCGCTTCGGCCGGGTTGCCGCCGAGCATGGCCAGGCCGATCTCGCCCTCCTTCGCCGCCGACAGCATGATCAAGCCTTCGCTCGCTTCGGCCACCCACTCGCGCTCGATGATGATCGAGCCATTGCGCTGACCGTCGATAAAACCGCGCGAGATCAGTTCAGTGAGGTTGCGATAACCGACGCCATTCATCGCCAGCAGGCTGATCCGGCTCAGCGCGTTGTCCGGATCCTTGTTCGACAGCCACAGGTCGGCGCCGCAGATCGGCTTGATGCCTGCGCCCATGGCAGCTTTATAGAATTTGACCAGCGAACACATGTTGTTCTGGTCGGTGACCGCAACGGCAGGCATGTTCATGCCGACCAGGGTCTTGACCAGCGGTTTGATCCGCACCAGACCGTCGACCAGGGAGTATTCAGTGTGCAGGCGTAGGTGAACGAATGAAGCCGGCATGGTGATCCTGCGTTATGTCATGAAAACAACAAGGCCCGGATTGTACCGGGCCTTGGAAAAAACATCAGCCTTGCGACTAAATCACAATCAGGTTTTCGCGCGCCTCGTACGCCATGCGCACCGGGGCGAACGAGCGGCGGTGAATCGGCGTCGGTCCGAGACGGGCCAACGCTTCCAGATGAACGGGCGTCGGGTAGCCTTTGTGGCCGCCCATTCCGTAACCCGGGTAGATCAATTCGAAAGCGGCCATCTCGCGGTCGCGGCTGACCTTGGCGAGAATCGATGCCGCAGCAATTGCCGGGACCTTGCCGTCGCCCTGCACCACCGCTTCGGCGCGCATCGACAATTTAGGGCAGCGGTTGCCGTCGATCATCGCCAGTTTCGGCTGAATGTGCAGGCCTTCGATGGCGCGCTGCATCGCCAGCATGGTGGCGTGGAGGATGTTCAGTTCGTCGATTTCTTCGACTTCAGCGCGGGCGATGCACCAGCTCAGCGCTTTCTCGCAGATTTCGTCGTAGAGCTTTTCGCGGCGCGCTTCGGTGAGCTTCTTCGAATCATTGAGGCCGAGGATCGGTCGCATCGGATCAAGGATCACCGCAGCGGTGACCACGGCGCCGCACAGCGGGCCGCGACCGACTTCGTCAACACCGGCAACCAAATCCACGGCTTCTGCGACCAAAGTGAAATCCAGGCCCATTTGCATGCTTGTCTTACTCATTGTATTTCGCCGATCAGTTTCAGCACGGCGTCCGCCGCCTGGTTGGAGGCGTCCAGACGAAGGGTGCGGTGGATCTCGTCGAAACCGCGAGTCTGCTCTTCGCCGCCCTCGATCAATGGCGACAAGGTCTGGGCCAGCGCTTCGACCGTTGCATCGTCCTGTAACAACTCCGGGACCAACAGGCGCTGGGCGAGCAAGTTGGGCAGCGAGACGTAAGGACTTTTGACCATGTGCTTGAGAATCCAGAACGTCAGCGGCGCCAGGCGATACGCAACGACCATCGGCCGTTTGTACAGCAACGCTTCAAGCGTCGCCGTGCCGGAAGCGATCAACACTGCGTCGCAGGCCGCCAGCGCCAGATGGGATTTGCCGTCGAGCAACGTCAGCGGCAGATCTCGCCCGGCCAGCAGTTCTTCGAGCTGCGCGCGGCGCTCGGGGTTGGCGCACGGCACCACGAAACGCACGCCGGGACGCAACGCGCGCAGACGCTGGGCGGTATCGAGGAACAGCGCACCGAGACGCCCGACTTCACCGCCGCGACTGCCCGGCATCAGCGCCACTAGCGGCCCGTCCGGTAAACCGAGTTCGGCGCGCGCGGCGGCGCGATCGGCTTGCAGCGGAATCGCATCGGCCAGTGAGTGCCCGACGAAGCGTACTGGCACGCCCTTCTCTTCGTAGAATTTGGCTTCGAACGGGAACAGCGTCAGCATCAAGTCGCAGCCTTCGCGAATCTTCAGCACGCGCTTTTGCCGCCACGCCCAGACTGAAGGGCTGACGTAATGCACGGTTTTGATCCCGGCCTGACGCAGCTTCAGTTCGATATTGAGGTTGAAGTCCGGCGCATCGATGCCGATGAACACGTCCGGTTTCTCGGCGATCAGGTCGGCGACCAGTTTCTTGCGCCGCGCGAGCAACTCGCGCAATCGGCCCAGCACTTCCACCAGGCCCATGACCGACAGCCGTTCCATTGGGAAGTACGAGGTCAGGCCTTCGGCCTGCATCAACGGGCCACCGACGCCAATGAACTCCACCGCCGGGTGCTGTGCCTTGAGAGCACGCATCAAACCGGCGCCCAGAATGTCACCGGAAGCCTCACCCGCTACCAGCGCAATACGCAAATTAGCCATGATTAACGAGTGATGCCGCGAGTCGAAGACTGGATGGAATCACGGAATACCGCGACTTCCGGGAACTGTGCCGAAGGTTCGGACAGTTCGGCGAGCGCCTGGTCAACCGTCAGGCCCTGGCGATAAACCACCTTGTAGGCGCGACGCAAGGCGTGGATGGCGTCCTCGCTGAAACCGCGACGGCGCATGCCTTCGAAGTTCATGCTGCGGGCTTCGGCAGGGTTGCCGAACACCGTGACATACGCGGGAACGTCTTTGCCGATGGCGGTGCCCATACCGGAAAAGCTGTGGGCGCCGATGTGGCAATACTGGTGAACCAGGGTGAAACCGGAGAGGATCGCCCAGTCGTCAACGTGCACATGGCCGGCCAACGCGGTGTTGTTGACCAGGATGCAGTGGTTGCCGATCACGCTGTCGTGACCAATGTGCGCGTAGGCCATCACCAGGTTGTGATCACCCAGAGTGGTTTCGGCGCGGTCCTGCACGGTGCCACGATGAATCGTCACGCCTTCACGGATAACGTTGTGGTCACCGATGACCAGGCGGGTTTCTTCACCCTTGTATTTCAGATCGGGCGTGTCCTCACCTACCGAGGAAAACTGGTAAATGCGGTTGTGCTTGCCGATGCGGGTCGGGCCTTTGAGAATTACATGCGGCCCGATCACTGTCCCCTCGCCGATTTCCACACCTGCGCCGACGATCGACCATGGGCCGACCTCGACACCCTCAGCCAGTACGGCTGTCGGATCGATGATTGCGCGAGGGTCAATCAAACTCATAGTTTGCGTTCCGCGCAGATGATTTCAGCGGAGCAGACTGGTTTGCCGTCGACCGAAGCCTGGCATTCGAACTTCCAGATCTGGCGCTTGCAGCTGATGAAACGGGCTTCGAGGATCAACTGATCGCCGGGGGTGACAGGCTGGCGAAAACGCAGCTTGTCGGAGCCGACGAAGTAGTAAAGCGTGCCGTCAGCTGGCTTCACGTCGAGCATTTTGAAGCCAAGGATACCGGCAGCCTGAGCCATTGCTTCGATGATCAGTACGCCCGGCATGATTGGATGCGCAGGGAAGTGACCATTGAAGAACGGTTCGTTGATGCTGACATTCTTGTAGGCGCGAATGCGCTTGCCTTCCACATCCAGTTCCACGACCCGGTCCACTAGCAGGAACGGGTAACGGTGAGGCAGGTATTCGCGAATCTCGTTGATGTCCATCATTTCGGGGGGAAGCCTATGTAAAGATTGGGAGCGCGCGACGGACGCGCACCCCTCTAGCAAATCAAGGAGGCAGTCTAGCGGCTGTGCACACTTGATATGGAAATGGTATCAGCCATCTGATGAAGCATTATCGCCAGGGGTCACTTCCCCTACACGCTTTTCCAGCTGTCGCAGACGCCGCGCGATGTCATCGAGCTGACGGATGCGTGCCGCGCTTTTGCGCCACTCGGCAGCCGGTTGCATGGCTGTTCCGGAAGAATAGGAACCCGGCTCGGTAATCGAGTGGGTCACCATGGTCATCCCGGTCAGGAAAACGTTGTCGCAAATCTCGATATGCCCCACCAGCCCGACACCGCCGGCGAGCATGCAATGCTTGCCGATCTTGGTGCTGCCGGAGATGCCCACGCACGCCGCCATGGCGGTGTGATCACCGATCTGGACGTTGTGAGCAATCTGGATCTGGTTGTCGAGCTTCACACCATTGCCCAGCACGGTATCGGCCAGCGCCCCGCGATCGATAGCGGTGTTGACGCCAATCTCGACGTCGTCACCAACCAGCACGCCGCCAATCTGCGCGATCTTCTGCCAGACGCCTTTCTCGTTGGCGAAACCGAAACCTTCGCCACCGAGCACGGCGCCCGACTGAATCACCACGCGTTTGCCAATGCGCACGTCGTGGTAGAGCGTGACCCGCGGAGCCAGCCAACCGCCCTCGCCAATCTCGCAGCGTGCACCGATGAAGCAATGCGCGCCAACGGTGACACCCGCCGCAATCCGCGCGCCGCTTTCGATCACCGCAAACGCACCGATGCTCGCCGCCGGGTCAACCACCGCGTCCGCCGCAATCACTGCCGTCGGATGAACACCGGCAGCCGCTTTGGGTTTGGGGTCGAACAGATGGGAGATGCGCGCGTACGCCAGATACGGGTCAGGCACGATGAGCACGTTACCGGCAAAACCTTCGGCATCAGCAGCCTTCAGCAACAGTGCTGCAGCCTTGCTGTCCGCGAGGTATTTACGGTATTGAGGATTTGCCAGAAAGCTCAACTGAGCTGGGCCAGCCTCTTGCAAAGTGGCTAGCCCAGTAATTTCCTTCTCCGCGTCGCCACTCAGGGTGGCGCCGAGGAACTCGGCCAATTGGCCGAGCTTTATAGTCGCTGTCATGGATTACTTCAGCTGATTCATGCGCTCGATAACCTGGCGAGTGATGTCGTACTGAGGTTTGACATCAATCACTGCGCCACGCTCGAAGACCAGGTCAAAAGCACCTTTCTTGATGACTTCTTCCACAGCGCTATCCAGTTTCGGCTTCAGCTGCTTCAGCATTTCACGGTCAGCCACGGCTTTGGCTTCGTTCAGTTCCTTGGACTGGAACTGGAAGTCGCGGGCCTTTTGCTTGAATTCAAGCTCCAGACGCTCACGCTCGCCTTGCTGCATCTTGTCGCCACCGGCAACCAGACGGTCCTGAATACCTTTGGCACTGCTTTCCAGGGTTTTCAGTTTGCTCAGCTGTGGGCCGAACTTCTTCTCGGCGTCGACGGCGTATTTTTTCGCCGCGTCGGATTCGAGCAGAGCCATCTGATAATTCAGAACGGCGATTTTCATGTCGGCAAAAGCCGGGCCTGCAACCAGTACGGTCGCCAGGAGAACCAATTGAGTCAACTTACGCACGATGCACTCCTACAAAATCCATTGTCGTTATCTTGGGTCAGACGCTTAGAACGTCTGGCCGAGGGAGAATTGGAACACTTGAGTTTCAGCGTCATCCGGTTTCTTGATCGGCATGGCCAACGCGAAGCTCAGAGGACCCAGTGCGGTGACCCAGGTCACGCCGACACCGACGGAGCTGGCGACATTGCTCAGGCTGATGTCGTTGCACTCGGTTTGAGCGCTGGTGCCGACATTGGCGTTGGTCGTCTTGTCGCACTTGGAATCGAATACGTTACCCACGTCCCAGAAGACCGAAGTCCGCAGGGAACGCTGATCCTTGACGAATGGCAGCGGGAACAACACCTCGACACCACCCTGGATGAGGACGTTGCCACCGAACGGCAGTGGATCCTGATCCGGGTCGCGCAGAGTGCCACTGTTACCGGTTTCCGCAGCACCACGGCTCGGCGTACTGCGCGGGCCAAGAGTACTGTCCTTGAAACCACGAACCGAGTTGAAACCACCAGCATAGTAGTTTTCATAGAACGGCAAGCCATCGGTCGAACCGTAGCCGTCGCCGTAACCCAATTCAGTGTGCAGACGCACGGTGTAGTTTTCAGTGATCGGCTGGAACAGCTGACCGCGGTAATCAAGTTTGAAGAACGACAGGTCGCTGCCCGGCGTGGTGGTTTCCAGAGTCAGGCTCTGGGAATGGCCACGGGTTGCCAGCACCCCTTTGTTCAACGTCGATTCGGACCAGCCGGCAGACGCCTTGAAGTTAAGGTAGTTATCGCCTTCCTGGTTCACGAAGTCGAAGATCTCGTCAACGGTGTATTGACCGGTCTTGATCTTGTCCTGTTGCGCAGTCAGGCCGAAGGTCAGGCGCGACGTTTCGCTGATCGGGTAGCCGACGCTGACGCCAGCACCCAGGCTGTCTACCGCATAGCTTGCAACATCGACGTCGAGGTCTTTGTAGTCAGTGGTGCGATAGAAAGCGTTGTAACCCAGGCTCACACCATCAGCGGTCCAGTACGGATCGACATAGCTGAAGTTGTAACGGCTCTGGTATTCGCTGCGGGTCAGACCGACGCTGACCTTGTTACCCGAACCGAGGAAGTTGTTCTGGGTGATCGAACCACCGAGGATCAGACCGGCACTCTGAGCGAAACCGACACTGGCGGTAATCGAACCGGAAGCCTGCTCTTCAACGCTGTAGTTCACATCAACCTGGTCGTCCACGCCCGGTACGGCCGGGGTTTCGACGTTGACTTCTTTAAAGAAGCCCAAACGCTCAAGACGTGTTTTCGATTGGTCGATCAGGTAGGTCGAAGCCCAGCCGCCTTCCATCTGACGCATTTCACGACGCAGCACTTCGTCTTCCGACTTGGTGTTGCCACGGAAGTTGATGCGGTTCACGTAGGCACGTTTGCCTGGATCAACGGCGAAGGTGATGTCTACGGTGTTGTCTTCTTCGTGCGGCTGAGGCACGCCGTTGACGTTGGCGAAGGTGTAACCCTCGTTACCGAGACGACGGGTGATCAGTTCGGAAGTGGTGGTCATCAGCTTGCGCGAGAACACTTGGCCTTTCTGTACCAGCAGCAGGGACTTGACCTGATCTTCAGGCACTTTCAGGTCACCGCTGAGTTTCACGTCGCGAACGGTGTACTTCTCGCCTTCGCTGACGTTAACGGTGATGTAGACGTGTTTCTTGTCCGGGGTGATGGACACCTGGGTCGAAGCGATATCCATGTTGATATAGCCGCGGTCCAGGTAGTAGGAGCGCAGACGCTCCAGGTCACCGGAGAGTTTTTCACGAGCGTACTTGTCATCGTTCTTGAAGAACGACAGCCAGTTGGTGGTCTTGAGTTCGAACAGGTCGATCAGGTCGTCGTCGGCAAATACCGTGTTACCCACCACGTTGATGTGCTGGATGGCGGCAACGGTGCCTTCGTTGATATTGACCTTCAACGCGACGCGGTTACGCGGCTGCGCCACCACTTCGGTGTCGACGGTGGCCGAGTAACGACCCTGGGCAACGTACTGACGTTGCAGTTCGTTACGCACACCTTCGAGGGTGGCACGCTGGAAGATCTCGCCTTCGGAGAGGCCGGATTGTTTCAGGCCCTTCATCAGGTCTTCAGTGGAGATGGCCTTGTTACCCTCGATCTCGATACTGGCGACCGACGGACGCTCGACTACCGTGATAACGAGGACATTGCCTTCGCGACCCAGCTGGATATCTTGAAAGAACCCGGTTTTGAACAACGCACGAGTGGATTCCACCAGGCGACGATCGTCCGCCTGCTCACCGACGTTCAACGGCAAGGCACCAAAGACACTACCCGCGGAGACCCGCTGGAGGCCATTGACGCGAATATCAGAGATAGTGAAGGACTCGGCGTGAACTTCGGCGATCATCAATACGGTGAGAACCGCAGTTAGCAGCAGACGTTTCATGAAGTCCTTTCTTATTCCAACTGGCAATAAACAAACTGCCGCAAAATGCGGCAGATTCGCAATTCAGCGAAGCGTTACAGTCGACCCAGATCATTGACCAGAGCAAGCAACATCACCCCGACCACCAAACTGATACCGATCTGTATCCCCCAACCCTGCACCCGATCCGACAGGGGGCGACCACGCACCCACTCGATCAGATAAAACAACAAATGTCCCCCATCCAGTACAGGAATGGGCAACAAATTCAGAACCCCCAGGCTAATACTCAGATAAGCAAGGAAATTCAGGAAATCAGCGACACCCGACTGGGCAGAAGCGCCCGCCACTTTAGCAATGGTTATCGGTCCACTCAAGTTTTTTACCGAGAGCTCGCCGAACAACATTTTCTTCAGCGAATCGAGGGTCAGTACGCTCATGGTCCAAGTGCGTCGAGCACCCTCGCCAATTGCTGCCACGGGACCGTAGCTGACCTCGCGAATCATCTCTGGTGGCCAATCGACTGCTTTGACCCCGGCACCCAGATAACCCGTGGCTGCCTTGCTGCTGCCGCGTGCCGCGAGCGTCACAGGGACGTCGATTTGAGCACCATCGCGCTCGACGCGCAGCATGATTTTGGTATCAGGATGAATACGTACCGTGTCGACCACTTGTTGCCAGTCGTCCAGCGGTTTGCCATCGAGCGCCAGCAGACGGTCGCCGGTTTTCAGACCTGCGGCCTGCGCCGGGCCTTTCGAATCGAGTTCGGCCAGGATCGGTGGAATCGCCGGGCGCCATGGACGAATGCCCAGCGACCGAATCGGATCAGGCTCATCCGCGCCTTTCAACCACTGCTCCAGCACCAGTTCACGTGGCGTATCAGCGGTAGAACCCTGCTCGCGCACCAGCAACTGCAAAGTGCCGCTCTCGCCGAGGCGACGCACCAGTTGCAGATTGACCGCGCCCCAACCGGAGGTCGGCTCGCCGTCGATGGCGACGATTTCCTGGTTCGGGCCGAGGCCGGCCTTGGCGGCGATGCTGCCCGACTCGACCGCGCCGATGACCGGCCGGATCTGCTCGCTGCCGAGCATGGCCAGCAACCAGAAGAACACCATTGCCAGGAGAAAGTTGGCGATCGGCCCCGCAGAAACGATGGCGATACGCTGACGCACGGACTTGCGATTGAACGATTGATCGATCTGATCGGGCGGTACTTCGCCTTCACGCTCGTCGAGCATCTTCACGTAGCCGCCCAGCGGGATGGCGGCGAGGACAAATTCGGTGCCTTGCTTGTCGTGCCAGCGCAGCAACGGCATGCCGAAGCCGACGGAGAAGCGCAGCACTTTGACCCCACAGCGACGCGCGACCCAGAAGTGGCCGAATTCGTGGAAGGTGACCAGCACGCCCAGGGCTACCAGGGTGCCGACAATCATATAGAGCGCGCTCATCTACTTTCTCCGCAATCCTATCCAGTGCTGCATTGGGCCAACGTACTGCAACACTTATCGCCCGTGACGACTCAACCACTGCTCGGCCAGCACACGCGCCTTGGCGTCTGCGGTGAACACCGCCTCGAGATCATTCACCGCAACCACAGGCTCCAGATTCAAGACTTCCTCGATGATACTCGCGATTTCCGGGTAACGAACCCGTCCGTCGAGAAACGCCGCGACCGCCACTTCATTCGCCGCATTCAGCATCGCCGGCGCGCTATCGCCCGACTCCGCCGCCAGTCGCGCCAGACGCAGGCACGGGAAGCGCTCTTCGTCGGGGGCCTGGAAATCCAGGCGGGCGATGGCAAACAGATCCAGCGGTGCAACGCCTGAATCAATCCTTTCCGGCCACGCCAGGGCGTTGGCAATCGGTGTGCGCATGTCCGGATTACCCAACTGCGCCAGCACCGAGCCATCGACATAATCGACCAGCGAATGAATCACGCTTTGTGGGTGAATCACCACTTCGACCTGGGACGGCTTGGCATCGAACAACCAGCAGGCTTCGATCAACTCGAGGCCTTTGTTCATCATGCTGGCCGAATCGACCGAAATCTTGCGCCCCATCGACCAGTTCGGATGCGCGCACGCCTGATCAGGGGAAACATGCTCCAACTCTTCCATCGGCGTCTGTCGGAACGGTCCGCCAGAGGCTGTGAGTAAAATCCGACGCACGCCGACCGCACCCAGACCGCGGGCGAAATCATTCGGCATGCACTGGAAAATCGCGTTGTGCTCGCTGTCGATCGGCAACAGCACCGAGCCGCTTTTGCGCACAGCCTGCATGAACAAGGCGCCGGACATCACCAGCGCTTCCTTGTTGGCCAGCAGAATCTTCTTGCCTGCCTCGACCGCCGCCAGGGTCGGACGCAAGCCCGCCGCACCGACGATGGCCGCCATTACCGCGTCGACTTCAGGGTCGGCGGCGACCTGACACAGGCCCTCCTCCCCCACCAGCACACGCGTCGGCAACCCGGCCGCGCGCAAGTCGTCTTGCAAACCACGCGCGGCCGGGTTGCCGACGCG
>NZ_MKGS01000021.1:0-15340 GCF_002836905.1 Pseudomonas sp. 43NM1
GGACTACGTTGCGGCGCTGCTTGAGCGCGGCGAAGACCGCAGTCGCGCGGAACGGCTGGAGGTGATTTTTCAGGTGGCCGACGCCGAAGCGCTGCCGTTCGAGGACGCCAGTTACGACGCGGTGCTCTCGACGTTTGGCGTGATGTTCACGCCCGACCAAGGCAAAGCCGCCGCCGAGTTGGCGCGCGTGGTGCGGCCCGGTGGTCGCATCGGCCTGGCCAACTGGACGCCCGAAGGCTTTGTTGGCCAGATGTTCAAAACCCTCGGTCGCCACTTGCCACCGCCGCCCGGCGCGCAACCGCCGTCGAACTGGGGCAACGAATCGTGGCTGCACACGCATTTTGATGATCACGACTTCCAGACTCAGGTCACGCGGCGGCATTTCAACTTCCGCTACCGCTCGGCGGCGCATTTCATCGAAATCTTCCGCACCTGGTATGGCCCGGTTCACAAGGCATTCGCCGTGCTGCCGCCGGAAGGCGCCGAGGTGCTGGACAAGGATTTGACTGAATTGCTCAACAAACTCAACCGCGCGGGCGCCGATTCACTGGTGGTGCCGAGTGAGTATCTGGAGGTGGTGATTACCAGGCGTTGATCGTTGTGCGGTCTGTCGGATGAGGTTGAGGGTGCCTGATAGGACGCCATCGCGAGCAGGCTCACTCCTACAGGTGATCTGTGTTTGGCCGCAAATATCTTGGTTGCACGCTATCCACTAATGTAGGAGTGAGCCTGCTCGCGATGGCGGTCTGTCCATTGAAATAAATCCCGGCTGACGGAATCGTTCACCAACAGGCGCCGCCGCTAAATCTGCTGTTCCATGATGATGGTGCGCTCAGCGCCATGGAATTCATCGCGCACTTTCACAAAACCCAATGTCAGGTAGAAACCTTCGGCCGTAATCGAGGAGGGGACGCGCAGGGTTTTAATGTTGGCATCGCGGGCCACGGAGCGCAGCGTCGCCATCAGCTGCCTGCCCAGCCCAAGACCTTGATGGTCAGGATCAACGAACACACTACGAACAACGTCGTGATCCAGACTCGCGGTTGCAATGACGCGCTGATCAACCGTCGCCACGAACACCTGCCGCAGGCTCATCAACGCGAGAATGGATTCGGCAGAAAAACCTTTCTCGACCCGGGCAATCACATCAGCCGGGTAATCCTGGGCATTGGATCGGCGCCAAGACTGAACGATAACCCGGCTGATCGCAGCCGCATCATCAGCACACGCAAGACGAATCTGACTATTCACCTTTCACTTATCCCTGTGATCAGCACCGATCTCGGCACCCTTGCATCGGCACGCCGCACGGTGGGCGGCGCTCCGATCGGAATGCGCACAAACGTTTACTTGTGCCGCGAAACGTCAAACCACTCCATCGCCGTGCGCCAGATGCAAATGCCCAGAAAGTACGCCGACATCAGCAGCCACAGGCCCATGACGAGCGGGTTGATCACTGGATGGTTGACCACCAGCGACAAACTGCACAGCAGCCAAATGGCGGTGACGGCAATGTTGATCGGCATGAACTTTCGCACGCGGAACGGGTGCAGGAACTTCATCCGCGTGACGGTCAGCAGCGCCAGGCCGATCACGGTGAGGAAGGTCACCCACGGCGACGGGCTGATGATGTACAGGCACAACGCAACTACGTTCCAGGCAGCGGGGAAGCCCTGGAAGTAGTTGTCCTTGCTTTTCATGTTGACGTTGCAGAAGCAGAACAGCGACGACACCAGAATCAGCGACACGGTCAGCAGCAGCGTGTATTCCGGCAGGGGAATGTAGCGGTAGATAAACAGCGCCGGGATAAACACGTAAGTCAGGTAATCGATGACCAGATCGAGGATCGAGCCATCGAAACTCGGCAGCACCGATTGCACATTGACCTTGCGCGCCAGTGCGCCATCGAGGCCGTCGACGATCAGCGCCACGCCCAACCAGAGCAGGCAATGCGTGGCTTGATTTTCCAGCAGCGCGAGGGTGGCCAGGAAAGCAGTGACCACGCCAGTCGCGGTAAAACCATGGGCGCCCCATGCTTTCAGCCTGGCGATGTGTAGGGTTGATATCACGGGGGCGTTCTCCAAAAAGTGAAGCAAGCCAGTCAGCACCCTTCTATTGGGGGCGTCGGCAAACCGGGTCGGGTTGCAGGTATCGACCGGAAAAGCGGGAATAAGGTTCACCACCTCTCAATCTTAGCTGGGTCGCGCGCAAAAACGTTGGAGAAATTTGCCGGGGGCACTTCACAGGACATTGCGGTGAGGGGGCAAATGTTTGGCACTCACGGCATATTGGCCTTCGATTCAGTCAGACGGTGCTGGCGCAATCACCACCGGAGACTATTGTTGGCTGACTGCTTATGCCTGTTTAAGCCACGTCTATTAATGAGGATGGCGTCATGAACACCAGCGATCTGCTTGAACAACTCCTGCGCGGCGGCCAGGGCTCGACGTCGCACCAACGTGGCGGCGCTTCGCCATCGCCGGGCGGCCTCGGTGGCTTGCTCGGCGGTCTGTTAGGCGCAGGCGCCGGGTCGGGCGGCGGCAGTGGCGGCCTCGGCGGGCTACTCGGTGGCTTGTTGGGCGGTGGCACGGCGTTGGGTGGTTCGGCGCGCACGCGCTCGGCCGGCGGCACTAATTACGCGGCACTGGCCTCCCTCGGGATGATGGCGTTTCAGGCCTACCAAGCCTGGCAACGCAGCCAGGCCTCGGCGCCGCAACAGGCGCCGCGCACTGTCGATCTGCTGTCCGGTCCGGAAGTCGAGGAACACAGCCACGCCGTGTTGCGCGCCTTGATCGGTGCCGCCAAGGCTGATGGCCGCATCGATGCCAATGAAAAACAGATGATCAGCGCTGAAGTCGGCCGCCACACCGACGACCCGCAACTGCAGCAATGGCTCGACGACGAAGTCGCGCGTCCGCTGGATGCTGCCGATGTGGCGCAATCCGCGACCGATCCGGCGATGGCAGCGGAAATGTATCTGGCGAGTGTGATGTTGGTCGACGATCAGCAGGACGCCGAGCGCGCGTATCTGGATGAACTGGCCGCAGCATTGAAGATCGAGCCAGAGTTGCAGTTGCATCTGGAGCAGCAAGCTAAAAGTGGCTTGGCTCAACAATAAGCAGCCTGCATGGCTACCGGTAGGAGCAGCTCCTACCGGATGCCCGAACAGGTTACAGGGCTGCTCAGAAAACAGGCCTTATTCGCGGCCGTCGTCAGTGTCGTCAATATCGTTAAGGGCTCTTTCGGTCAACGAGATGCAATTCTTTTTACCTTCTTCCGTGCCTTTAGCCTGTTCCTTTTGAGCATTTTCTACGGCTTGTTTAATCCTGGCATTCAACTCGACACTCTGGACTTTCATCTGCGGTTGAGCATCTTTGATTTTTTGCAGATTGACAGCGCAAAGATCGTCCGCAGCGAATGCGGCGGGCGCCAATAACGTAGCAGCAACAAACAATCCGGCAAGTGCAGAACGCTTCATGGAAATCTCCTTAATGGATAGCTCGGCGCTGGTGCAACAAATCAGCCCGGCACCGACTCAATATCAGAAACTCTAAAACCCATCAGAAACTCTAAATCAGCAACTCTAAACTGCGGATTCGCCAGGCGTGCCTTTCGGCAACGCCTACCGAAACACGGCAGTCAGCCAAGGATTATTGATCGCCCTTGGTGTTGTTTTGAATGTCCTGCAAGGCTTGCGTGGTTAACGAAATGCAGTCCTTGGTGCCTTCTTCAGTGCCTTTGGCCTTTGCCGCTTCAGCCTTTTTCACCGTGTCTTCAATATTGGTCTTAAGCCCCTCGCTCTGTACTTCCGTACTCACCTGAGCGTCTTTGATCTTTTGCAGATTGACCGTACACAGGTCAGCCGCAGCGAACGCGGAGGGTGCCAGCAACGTAGCGGCAATAAACAAACCAGCAAGTGCAGAACGCTTCATGAAAATCTCCTTAATGGATAACTCGGTGCCTGGGTAAACATCCGGCCCGACACCGACTCAATATCAGGCCCTGAAACAGTGCCTGGAAAATCACTATAGCTAACGATGGCAAAAACGCAGATCGCTTCTTGTCGCGGCTTCTCGTCGCTATAGAAGTTGCTTCATCAACACACTTCAGGCATCGCGCAACAAGTCATTAGCGTTCAACAACTCGTAGGCAATTTGTGGCCGTTTTTCCAGGCTGCGACGAATCGCAGCTGGAATAGATGCACGCGTTTTGCGACACAACCCCGGCAATTCTTCAACAGTAATGCCGATCCCGCGCATGGTTCGCACTTCATTGAAACCTGGCGCCAGCTCCACGCGAACACCTAATTGTTCAAACATCCGTTGTTGCACTCGTTGCAGGTCGGCGAGGCTTTGCAGGTTTTCCAACCGATCAAGCAATCGCTTCTCCTCCTGACGAGTCAGAAACAGAATCCGCACATCCGCTCCCGGTGTTTCCAGCAGCGGATCACGCCCGCAAATACAGGCGCCGGGCGGGCAGGGTGAGCGGATCGGTGCGGAAGTCGTCATGGGCTCAATCATAGAAGCCCATCAACGGTTTTGCCCACAGCGATTCGACGGACCTCAAGGGCAAGCAGCCAATGCGCCTGCCCCTGACACTCACCCCTATGCACCACGGCGGTTAATGAGCGGCCAACCCTTCGTACTGCACAAGAATCGCATTCGCCAGGTCTTCATCGGTGGCATTCAAACCAGGGTTATCCTGGCGAATCTGTTTCAACACCGATTCCATATAAACCCCACGAATCGCACCATCACTGGCGACGAACGCCGACACGTCATCACGGGCCGGAATCACCATTTTGTGATCTTTGAAGGTGGAATACAGCGAAGCGGATACCCCGGCGGAGGTCGCGACATCGCCGGCGTCCACACGGGCGTAAGCCGAACCGAACGGCAGGCACAAGACAAGACTGGAAACGAAGAGCATGCGGCGCATGGCGGTGTCCTCCAAAAGCGCAGAGCAAAAATGAAGTAGCACATAACGTAGGAGGCTCGCCGACGAGCAGAGTTCAATGGCGCTGTTCTTGCTGTATGGTCCGCTCGCCCCCAAAGGAGAGCTGAGATGATTGAACTGGCAACCTGGAACTTGACGATTCCTGTCGGCACACCGGCCAAAGTCATCGATACCCCGAGATTGGTGGATGGCTATTCCGACCAATATTTCCGATCTGGCGACAAACTGTTTTTCTGGGCGCCGGTCACCGGGTCGAGCACCGCGAAATCCGAATTCCCCCGCAGCGAACTGCGCGAAACCCTGAGTGACGGCACTCTGCGCAACTGGACCTATCCCGAAGCCAATCACCGCCTCAAAGCGGTCTTGAAAGTTAACCAAGTGCCCTCGATCGGCAGGATCGTGATTGGCCAAATCCATATCTATCAGGGCGAAGGCCCGCTGCTGAAAGTTGAATATCAATACGATGCGGCCAGAAAAAAGGGCGATGTGATTGCCAACTACCGGCTGAAACCGGGCAGCGAAGACGTGACCATCGTGATCGCCAGGGACATCGCCCTCGGCAAGACATTTTCTTATGAAGTGCGCTTCAGTTCGGCGGGTTACTTGAACGTCGATTCGCAAGGTTACAGCTGGGGCAAGCAGATCAGCTCGAGTTGGAAGAACAAGAAACTGTACTTCAAGGCTGGCGTTTATGCGCTGGACAACACCGGCTACAAGAATGAGGGCGGGCAGGTAACGTTCAGTCAGCTGGATGTAGCGCATACGCAGCGTTAGGTCAGGGTGGGTAAATGGCCTCATCGCGAGCAGGCTCATTCCGAGATCCTGTAGGAGCGAGGCTTGCCCGCAAAGGCGGTCTGTCTCCAGCACTGATGGTGGCCGGGCTGACGCCATCGCGAGCAAGCTCGGCTCCCACGGGGTTTGGTGTTTTGGCAAGAGCCTGTGAGCCTGCTCGCGAAAGCGTTATTCAGTGCAAATCATTCCTCAGATCCGAAACGCCTGGCGTCCCACCAACAGCCACTTGCCGTGCTGTTTCTGCCAGATCTGCAAGTTCTCGATTTCGGTCGGTACCACTTCGGTGCCATTCAACGCCTGCGCCGAAAAATGATTACGCACTAACGCGGTATCGCCCGACAGGGTGATGGTCTGCTTCTGCATCTCCAGCGTTTTGAAAGCGCTCTTGCCGGTTTCGATATCGGCAATAAAGGCTTTTTTGTCCTGAACCTTGCCGCTCGAATGGCCATAGCTCAGGGTCGGCGCGGTGAGTTTCTCCAGCGCGGGGATGTCTTTGTGCAGCATGGCTTGGGTCAGATGATCGACGGCTTGTGCGACATCGTTCTCGGCGGTAGTCGGGGCGGCGCTGACATAGCCGCTGAAGAGGCACAGAAAACCGATCAGCAGTTTGGCTTTGGTCATGGGTGTTTCCTTGTTGTTGTGGAGTACGAACTGACTCTATTCGTCAGTCGTCGTACAACGTAGCAGATATTTCTGGATGTGTGCAGCGCGTGGTTTGAGTCGCCATAGCCATCTGTCGGGCGTGAGGAACGGCTCCCAGGCAAGGCGCTTCCAAGAGAAAACAACCCTCGAGAGAAGCAGCCATGAACAGTGAACAAAAGCGCGAAGCCCTGGTTGCCTGGTACAAATTTTTGCGCCAGCCGGAAATTCGCATGGACAGCGAAGAGCAATACGATGAACTGCTGAAAGCGGCCGATGAAATGGAACGTGCCGGGCTTATCAATAGTTCGGAGTGGCGGGTACTTGTGAGGGAGGCAGGCGTTGCGTTTGCCAATTCGATCCAAGGTGTTGGCGGCGGGACCTGAGTCAGCGCGCAAGGATGGGCAAGTTATGAGTAAAACAATCAGCGCTGGTGATCTGGGCATTGAATTAAAGCAGAGCGATGAAACTGCGTTGTTCAAATGGTTTATTGCCAGTTTCCTGATGGGCAAACGCATCCAGGCGGACATTGCTGCCGAAGCGTATCGCGTGATCGTCGAAAAACATTCGCGCGATACCGCACGCAAGTTGGCCGGTTGCAGCCATCGAGAACTGGTGGTCATGCTCGGGGAAGCGCATTACGTGCGTTACGACGAAACCACGGCCGAGCGCTTGCGCCATCTAGGCAAAAAACTCGTCGATGAATACGCGGGCAAGATCGGCAACATCCAAAGTGTCAGCGAAGATCGCAAAGCTTTCGAAAAACGTCTCGGCGAGTTTGAAGGCGTCGGGCCGAAAACCATCGAAATCTTCATGCGCGATGCGGCGGCGGTGCTCTATTGAGTTCGCTTTTTATCGGCTGTGCCGGCTGGAGTTTGCCGCGGGAACATTGGCCATCTTTTCCCGAGCCCGGCACGCACTTGCAGCGCTACGCGGCGCAACTGACCGCGGTCGAAATCAACAGCTCGTTTTATCGCCCGCACCGGCCACAAACGTATTTGCGCTGGGCCGAATCAGTGCCTGCGGGATTTCGTTTCTCGGTAAAAATGCCGAAGGTGATTACCCATGTTCAACGTTTGCAACAGTGCGAAGGCTTGCTGGATGAGTTCCTGTCGCAGTGTTTGCAGTTGGGCGACAAGTTGGGTTGCCTGTTGATTCAGTTGCCGCCATCGCTGGCCTATGAGCCGATGGTGGCGGAGGAATTTCTGCGCATGCTGCGGCGCCGCTACGAGGGCACGGTGGTGCTTGAACCGCGCCATGAAACCTGGCGCGCGGCCCATGGTTTGTTGGTCGAACAGCGAATTGGCCGAGTGGCCGCCGACCCGTCGCCGATCACCGGTGGCGAGGTGCCGGGCGGCTGGTCCGGGGTGCGTTATTGGCGGATGCACGGCTCGCCGCGGGTTTATTACAGCGATTACGATTTGCAACGATTGCAGGCACTGGCGGCGAAAATTCAGTTGTCGGTGGAGGCGGGCGCTGAAACCTGGTGCGTTTTCGATAACACGGCGAGCGGGTTTGCGCCGGGGAATGCGTTGGTTTTGCGTGGGTTGCTTGCGGCGTGCGGGTTGGATTGAGGGTGTTCGGGCGGGCCTCTTCCCGCGTAATTGAAGGAATCTGCAAGGCAATTCCCGGACCGGCAGGTCGCGAACAGACGCGCGGGTGTGCCTGGCGTGATATTCTTCGCGCCAACTTGCTTTGACCTATTCAGTTAGTACGCTCTCGAGGCGTACCAACAGGATCAATGTCGCTCAAGTAGCTGAAGCCAATAATGATAAAAAGTCAGTTCAGTAGGGACATATAAACTGAGGTCGATGGACACGTCGGCCTTGTGTGCCCACCCTCCAATCCTGCTGTGCGAGAGCCCGCGATATCCTGCCTGAATGTCGTGAAACGTGGTTCTGGCGAGTGCGGATGGAAGGGCGGATGGCGTTTTATCATAGGTGCTACAGATGCTGAAGAAACTCAACACGGCCCTGCTGGGGCTGGCTTTGTCGATGGGGATCACGTCCGCTCAAGCGGAAGAGGCAAAGAAAGTCGATGTGCTGCTGATTGGCGGCGGCATCATGAGCGCGACCCTGGGTGTCTGGCTCAACGAGCTGCAACCGGACTGGTCGATGGAAATGGTCGAGCGCCTCGATGGCGTCGCCCAGGAAAGCTCCAATGGCTGGAACAACGCCGGTACCGGTCACTCCGCACTGGCCGAGCTGAACTACACGCCGGAAGACGAGAACGGCAAGGTGCAGATCCCGAAAGCCGTTGAAATCAACGAAGCTTTCCAGATATCCCGTCAGTTCTGGTCGTGGCAGGTTCAGCAAGGCGTCCTGAAGAACCCGCGTTCGTTCATCAACTCCACTCCGCACATGAGCTTTGTGTGGGGCGATGACAACATCAAGTTCCTGAAAAAACGCTACGAAGCCCTGCAAGCGAGCCCGCTATTCGCCGGCATGCAGTATTCCGAAGACCCGGCGCAGATCGCCAAGTGGGTTCCGCTGATGATGGAAGGGCGTGACCCGAGCCAGAAAATCGCGGCCACCTGGACGCCGATCGGCACGGACGTGAACTTCGGCGAAATCACCCGCCAGTTCGTTGCGCACCTGCAAACCACGCCCAAGTTCGACTTGAAGCTGTCCAGTGAAGTACAGGACATCACCAAGAACGACGACGGCACCTGGCGCGTCAGCTACAAAAACCTGAAAGACGGCACCAAAACCGAAACCGACGCCAAGTTCGTCTTCATCGGCGCGGGCGGCGGTGCATTGCACTTGCTGCAGAAGTCCGGCATTCCTGAAGCCAAGGAATACGCAGGCTTCCCGGTAGGTGGCTCGTTCCTCGTGACCGAGAACCCGACCATCGCCGAGCAACACTTGGCTAAGGCCTACGGTAAAGCTTCGGTGGGCGCACCGCCGATGTCGGTTCCGCACCTGGACACCCGTGTTCTGGACGGCAAGCGCGTCATTCTGTTTGGCCCATTCGCGACCTTCAGCACCAAGTTCCTCAAAGAAGGCTCGTACCTGGACCTGCTGACCAGCACCACCACCCACAATATCTGGCCGATGACCAAAGTCGGGATCAAGGAATACCCGCTGGTCGAGTACCTTGCTGGCCAACTCATGCTGTCTGACGAAGACCGCCTGAACGCCCTGAAAGAGTACTTCCCGAACGCCAAAGCTGAAGACTGGCGCCTGTGGCAAGCCGGCCAACGCGTGCAAATCATCAAGCGTGATGAAGCGGCCGGTGGCGTGCTGAAACTGGGCACCGAGATCGTGACCTCCGCTGACGGCTCCATCGCCGGTCTGCTGGGCGCATCGCCGGGCGCATCGACCGCTGCACCGATCATGCTGTCGGTCCTGCAAAAGGTCTTCAAGGACCAGGTTGCTTCGCCAGCCTGGCAGGAAAAACTGCATCAGATCGTGCCAAGCTACGGCACCCAGTTGAACGGCAATCCTGAGAAAGTCGCAGAAGAGTGGGCTTACACCGCCAAGGTGTTGCAGCTGACTACTCCGCCGGCAATCCCTCAGGCAGCAGCCCCGGCTGCTACTGCTGCACCGACTGAAGCACCAGCGGCCCCTAAAGCCAATGCTGCCAGCGACATGGCTCTGTAACTGACAGCCAGATCGCAAAAAGCCCACTGAACCGGCGACGGTCAGTGGGCTTTTTTGTGCGCGCGTTTCCAACAGAGCCCGCGAACTCCCCAACCTTGTAGCAGCTGGCGGAGCCTGCGTTCGGCTGCGCAGCAGTCGTGAAATCGGCCAGCGCGGTGGGTCAGGATGACCGCAATTGCAGGTCCAGCGACTGCTGCGCAGCCGAACGCAGGCTTCGCCAGCTGCTACAAAGATCGGGAGCTGTTCGGGGACTCACGCATTCTCTTTCTTCACTCGCTGCGCCACCTCGCCAGTCACCCCGGCAGTAATCACCCCGGCGCCCGGCGCGATATTGGTCACGGTGCTGGTCACCGTGCTGCTGATATTGCGCGTGTACGCATCAATCGCCACGCCGCCACGCATATGCGCCGACACCATCTGCGGAGAAATAACCGTGCGAGTGATTGTCGAGCTGACGGTGCGAAACAGATTACCCAGCGCCGAGACGATCGAGATGATGGTCAGCGCGGCAAACGGCATCGACAGCCACATCACGCTCATTTTGAACAACGCGTGTTCCGTGGACAGGCCATTCAGGCTGCGGCAATAGACAATCGCGGCGATCAGATAGGCAACGGCCAGTCCGCCAATTGCCAGCGGATCGCGGATGTCGAAGGCCAGGCGCGCGAACAGCAGGCTGTAGATCACCACGCTGGCGAGCACATCCGGCATCAGGCTTTTCAGGCCGTCGAGCGCTTTGGAGATGTTGTAGATCACAAATCCGATCAGCACGATCCAGCCCAGCACCGGAATCACCGCCAGCGCCATGACTAGCAATGACAGCAACAGGCCTTTGATGATGCCGTGGTGCAGGTTGTTGCGCACCAGATAAAAAACGAAGTAACCGCAGGAAAACACCGCGATCAGCGCGATGGATGCCAGCGCTGCTTCAGGCTGGAGGAAGAAACTCAGGCCGCCGACCGCAATCATGAAGGCCAGGCAAAGGTAACCACTTTTGTTCATCGATGTTCGTCCGTGATCTGGAAGCAACCCTGTGTTGTCCCGAAGGTCGTGCATGCTACTAATTAGCCATTACTTTTGTCGAGCCGCCGCGTACTGCGGAAAATCAGCCATTCCTTCATTTTCGGCGGGATTAGGCAATAACTCGGCAGGATGCGGCCATCGCACCTGCCAAGCCGTGGCCTATTCTCTGTGCAGCGCCGCGCCACACAGTGGCAAATATCAGCGAAGACTTCTTCAACGTTCGTTCAACGGATTGACCTGAGGTCATCCACTTGAACGATTCAGCAACTGCGACACTCCTCTCTATTCAGCCATTAACCCTAAGCCACAAACCCAAAAGGTGATTTCCATGGCCAAGACTTACAGCTACGCCGCGCAAAATCCCAAGGACTCGCTCAAGCCGTTTACTTTCGAACGCCGCGCGCCGGGCGCCGATGATGTGCAGATCGACATTCTGTACTGCGGTGTCTGCCACTCCGACTTGCACACCGCGCGCAACGAGTGGCAAAACACCTTGTATCCATCGGTGCCGGGCCACGAAATTGTCGGTCGGGTGACCGCCGTTGGCGCCAATGTCAGCAAATTCAAGGTCGGTGATCTGGCCGGCGTCGGGTGCATGGTCGACAGTTGCCAGCACTGCGCATCCTGCGCCGAGGGCGATGAGCAGTATTGCGAAAGCGGTTTCACCGGCACCTACAACGGTCCGGTGTTCGGCGGCGAGAACACCTTCGGCGGCTACTCGGACAACATCGTGGTCAAGGAGAAATTCGTCCTGCGCATTTCCCATGACGACAGCAATCTGGCCGCTGTCGCGCCGCTGCTGTGCGCCGGCATCACCACCTATTCGCCGCTGCACCACTGGAAAGTCGGGCCTGGGCAGAAGGTCGGCGTGGTCGGCCTCGGTGGCCTCGGGCACATGGCGGTGAAGATCGCCCATGCGATGGGCGCGCACGTGGTGTTGTTCACCACCTCGCCGAACAAGCGTGAAGACGGTCTGCGCCTGGGCGCCGATGAAGTGGTGGTGTCGAAGAACCCGGATGAAATGGCCAAGTTCGCCAACACCTTGGACTTCATCCTCAACACCGTCGCCGCGCCGCATGACCTCGACGCGTTCCTCAATCTGCTCAAGCGCGATGGCACCATGACGCTGGTCGGCGCGCCGGACAGCCCGCACCCGTCGCCGTCGGTGTTCAACCTGATCTTCAAACGCCGCAGCCTCGCCGGTTCGTTGATCGGCGGGATTCAGGAAACCCAGGACATGCTGGATTTCTGCGCCAAACACGGTATCGTTTCGGACATCGAAATGATCGACATCCAGAACATCAACGAAGCGTATGAGCGGATGCTCAAGGGCGATGTGAAATACCGTTTTGTCATCGACATGGACAGCCTGAAGAAAGAAGCCAGCGCAGCCTGATTGAGCTGTGCAATTGCGGCCTGACCCCAGCGGTCGGGCCGCACTCGGTTATTGCCGAAAAAGATTCTGCCTATCACGCGCAAACACTGCGGCTATTAGCGCTCCTCCGAAGACGGACTAGTCTTACCTTTGCGCTGGCGTCTGCCGGTCGTTCAACACCTGATGAAGAGATAACAAAGAGTCACAGGCTTGCCGTGGGCCCGTGTGCTGGCGAACCGTTCGCCACCCTCCAGAGTTCCCGTGTGGCCGCAGTGCGCAGTTGCTTCAACTGCTCGGCCGGAAAACCTGTGTCATTGATTTCGCTGATTGCTATTGCTGGCCCAGGCCGGGCCGGGTAGCGCGATGAACTCGACCAAAGGTAGCTCATACATGGCAACTGAATCGAAATGCCCGTTCAATCACGCGGCTGGCGGCGGCACCACGAACCGCGACTGGTGGCCGAACCAACTGAACCTGAAAATCCTCCATCAGCACTCGTCACTGTCCGATCCGTTGGCCGAGGGTTTCAACTACGCCGAAGCGTTCAAAAGCCTCGATTTCCAGGCGTTGAAGCAGGATCTGACCGCGCTGATGACCGATTCCCAGGATTGGTGGCCGGCCGATTTCGGTCACTATGGGCCACTGTTTATTCGCATGGCGTGGCACAGCGCCGGCACTTATCGCACCGCTGACGGGCGTGGCGGGGCGGGGTCGGGCCAGCAACGGTTTGCGCCGCTCAACAGTTGGCCGGACAACGTCAGCCTCGACAAGGCGCGCCGCTTGCTGTGGCCGATCAAGCAGAAATACGGCCAGAGCATTTCCTGGGCCGACCTGATTGTGCTGACCGGCAACGTTGCGCTGGAGTCGATGGGCTTCAAGACGTTCGGTTATTCCGGCGGGCGGCCGGATGTGTGGGAGCCGGACGAAGATGTTTACTGGGGTTCGGAGCACAAATGGCTGGCCGGCGACAGCCGCTACGCCAAGGACAACGCGCCGATGCAGGAACCCGGCGAAGGTCCGCTGGTGGCCGAACCGGGGGAAAACGAGGACAGCCGCACCGAGGACGGCCGCGACCTGGAAAACCCACTCGCCGCCGTGCAAATGGGCCTGATCTACGTCAACCCGGAAGGCCCGGAAGGCAATCCCGATCCCGTGGCGTCGGCCAAGGACATTCGTGAAACCTTCGGCCGCATGGCCATGAACGATGAAGAAACCGTGGCGCTGATCGCCGGCGGTCACGCCTTCGGTAAAACCCACGGCGCCGGGCCTGCCGACAATGTCGGCGCTGAACCGGAAGCGGCGGGGCTTGAGCAGCAAGGCTTTGGCTGGAAGAACAGCTTCGGCACCGGCAAAGGTCCCGACACCATCACCAGCGGTCTGGAAGTGACCTGGACCACCACGCCGACGCAGTGGAGCAACAACTATCTGGAAAATCTGTTCGGGTTCGACTGGGAACTGACCAAAAGCCCGGCCGGTGCGCATCAGTGGACGCCGAAAAACGGTGCTGGCGCCGGGATCATTCCGGATGCTCACGACCCGTCGAAACGGCGCAATCCGACCATGCTCACCTCCGATTTGGCGCTGCGTTTTGACCCGATCTACGAACCGATTGCCCGGCGCTTCCTGGAAAATCCGCAGCAACTGTCCGACGCCTTCGCCCGCGCGTGGTTCAAGCTGATCCACCGCGACATGGGCCCATTGTCTCGTTACCTTGGCCCGGAAATGCCCGCCGAAGAGCTGTTGTGGCAGGACCCGATTCCCGAGACCGATCATCCGTTGGTTGATGAAAATGACATCAGCGCGCTGAAAAGCAAGATCCAGTCTTCAGGTTTGAGCGTCGCGCAATTGGTCTCGACGGCGTGGGCGGCGGCGTCGACTTTCCGCGGTTCCGACAAGCGTGGCGGCGCCAATGGCGGACGCCTGCGCCTGGCGCCGCAGAAGTTCTGGCAAGCCAATCAGCCTGAGCAACTGGCGAATGTGCTGGCGAAGCTGGAAAGCATCCAAAACGAGTTCGGCAATGGCGGCAAGAAGGTCTCGCTGGCGGATTTGATCGTGCTGGCGGGCAGCGTCGGCGTCGAACAAGCGGCGAAAAACGCCGGACATGACGTCTCTGTGCCGTTCACGCCGGGGCGCATGGACGCCTCGCAGGAGCAAACGGATGTCGAGTCGTTCGGCTTTCTCGAACCGATTGCCGATGGCTTCCGCAATTACCTGAAAACCCGTTACCGGGTGTCGGCTGAAGCGTTGCTGATCGACAAGGCGCAACTGCTGACGCTGACCGCACCTGAAATGACCGCGCTGGTTGGCGGCTTGCGCGTACTGAACGCCAATGTCGGCCAGAGCAAACACGGCGTGTTTACCGAGCGGCCGGAAGCGTTGACCACGGACTTCTTCACCAACCTGTTGGACATGGGCGTGGAGTGGAAACCGAGCTCGGACGCGCAGGAAGAGTTCGAGGGGCGCGACCGCAAAACCGGCGCGGCGAAATGGACAGCGACGCGGGTCGACCTGGTGTTTGGATCGAACGCGCAGTTGCGCGCCTTGGCCGAGGTTTACGCCAGCAGCGGGGCGCAAGAGCAGTTCGTCAAAGACTTCGTCGCAGCGTGGGTCAAAGTGATGAACCTCGACCGTTTCGACCTCAAATAAACCGCCGCAAAAACCAAACCCGCTGCTCCGTCAGCGGGTTTTTTATCAACCGTCCAACCCCCACAAATCCCCTGTAGCAGCTGGCGAAGCCTGCGTCCGGCTGCGAAGCAGTCGCCCCGTCAAGGAAACGCGGTGTATCAGACAGACCGCGAACACAGGTTTTACGACTGCTGCGCAGCCGGACGCAGGCTTCGCCAGCGGCTACAGGGGATTTGTGGGGGTTGGACGGTTGATAAAAAACCCGCTGATGTAGCAGCTGGCGAAGCCTGCGTCCGGCTGCGCAGCAGTCGTAAAACCTGTGTTCGCG